>JAJZKY010000089.1 GCA_021803885.1 Planctomycetota bacterium | reverse complement strand
AGTTATTTGTGAAAGGGAGTCATTCTGAACCCTTCGGCTACGCTCAGGGCAGGCTCCGCGCAGCGGAGTGAAGAATCCAGACGATATGCGCCTGGTCATTGCCGCCGTCACCCTCTGGATTCTTCGCGGAGTTTATCCTGAGCGCTGCCGAAGGGCTCAGAATGACTCATCTCATTTTTAACTACAGTATCTGTAAATCGGCTATAGAGGCCGAACATATCTCTTCTTGCGTCTTTCCGTTCAGCACGGCGCGGCACCATGGACCGCGACCGGAGGAGCAATTCCACAAGCTCCCCCGGCCAATGTGGTTCGAGTGCAGGTGGATGGTTGCACAAGACTTTTGCAAGCCCTGTGCGATGGGCGGTGTGACGGCAACGGCAGCTTCGATCCGAAAGCTGAGGACAAATTCCGTGACGAGAGCCGATGCCTACTGGCCTTGCAGGTGAATGCCGCACTCGACCTTATGGCCGCCCCAGCGGCCCGAGCGCGGGTCGCCGGGATCGGATGGAAGACTGGTGCACGGCTCGCACCCGATGCTGGAGTAGCCCTTATCGTAGAGCGACAGCAACGGGATGTTGTGCGCCGCGGCGTACTGCCACACATCGCGCGTCGTCCAGTCGGCCAAGGGACTCACCTTCTGCAACTGCTTGCCCGTTGGCAGCGTAAAGACATCCGATGGTTGCAGGTTCGCGCGTGTCCTGGCCTGCTCGCGCCGCAGCCCCGTAAACCATGTGCTGTAGGGTTCCAGCGACGCAAACAGCGGCCCGACTTTGCGCATCGCGCAACAGCGATCGGGCGCAGTCCGATTCAGAATGCCGAATTGCGCCTCCTGGTCTGCGACGGACTGCTCCGGCTCGACATTGATCAGGTTCAACTGCCAGTCGGCGGCCATGCGGTCGCGATACTCGTACGTCTCCTGGAAGTGGTAGCCGGTCTCAAGAAACAATACCGGCACTCCTGGCGCAAGCTCACGCACCAGATGCAGCACCACCATGTCTTCGGCCTGGAAGCTGCATGTGACGCATGCCTTCGAGGACGCGTCCAGCTCGACGGCCACCAGACTGCGGGCGTCCGCGATCTTGTCTTCCAGCACCGGGTTGTCTAAGAAAATCTTGCTCATCGTGCGTCCTCCGTAGTTGTGGGAAAAATGTTTCTCCGATGCAGTTCGCGCTCGATTTCTTCCGCAGTGCCGTGCTCGCCTTGCGGATGAACATCCAGCGAATCGAAAACCAATCCTTCGTGGCGGCGGAGATGTGCAATCGAAGGCGACTCGCAATCTTCGCACGCAACCAGCGTGATGACGCCGGCGTGCAGCAGCGACTCCCACACAGCGCGATTCGTGACGCGCGTGTTCACTACGGCATAGCCTTGCCCGAGCAGGCGCTGCTCCAGTTCCTGCAACAGCGTTTGCCGGCTGCCGAGGACAATCAGCGCGGATGTCGAGTGCTGCTCGATCTCCGCTGCGAGCCGCGCGCGGACCATGCCCGCGCCAACCGTTGCGTTCGTCGCCGGATCGATCAGGATAAAGCTGCCGGTAGCGTGGTTGTCGCGATACGGATCCACCAGCACCGGCCTGCTGGTTTCCACAACGGCCACGCCGATTTCGTTCATTCCCAGCGAATCGGCCGCGTGGTCTTCGAGCGTTTCAATATCCGTCCGATGGCGTAAAGATACGGTGGCCTTCACCGTCTGGCTGGTGTGCTTCAGAAGATATGTTTTCGCGCCGTCCAGTGGATCGGCATGCAGCCAGACCAGCGAGGCTTCCAGTCGCGTTGTCGGTTGCGGCGCGGAGTAAGCTGTGGCAATCAAATCACCGCGGCTGACATCGATTTCATCCTCCAGCGTCAGCGTGACGGATTGTGGCGCCGACGCCGAGCCCAGTTCCCCATCGAACGTGACGATGCTTTCGACACGGCTGGTCTTGCCCGACGGCAGCACCACCACCTTGTCTCCAACGTAGACCGAGCCACCGGCAATTTGTCCCGCAAATCCGCGAAAGTTCTGGTGTGGACGAATGACGCGCTGCACAGGAAACCGGAAGGCCGCGTCGGATTCTTCCGCCGTTGTCGGCATAGTTTCCAGATGTTCCAGCAGCGTCGGCCCATCGTACCAGGGGGTGCGTTCGCTCCGCGTCACCACGTTGTCGCCATCCAGCGCGCTGATCGGAATGGCCAGCATCTCCTCGATGTCGAGCTTGGCGGCAAGCACAGAGAGCGCGGTGCGATGTCGCTCGAAAACTTCCTCCGAAAAATTCACCAGGTCCATCTTGTTGATCGCCGCAACGATGTGCCGAATTCCCAGCAGAGATGCGATGGATGCATGGCGGCGAGATTGCGCCAGGATCCCCTTGCGCGCATCGATCAAAATAATGGCCAGATCGGCAGTGGATGCTCCCGTAGCCATGTTCCGTGTGTACTGCTCGTGGCCGGGAGTGTCGGCAATGATGAACTTTCGCTTCGCGGTCGCGAAGAAGCGGTACGCGACGTCGATCGTGATTCCTTGCTCGCGCTCGGCACGCAACCCATCCGTCAGTTGCGCAAAATCGATCGAAGTCTTCGCGCTCGCGCCCGTGGTGCGGGTCACAGCGCGCACCTGGTCCTCATACACATTGCGCGAATCGTAGAGCAGACGCCCAATCAGCGTGGACTTGCCGTCGTCCACACTGCCGGCGGTTGAGAAGCGCAGCAGATCTTTCTGCTGCTCGGACTCAAGGAAGTCCTCAATCGAAAAGTCCTGCTGTCGAATTTCCTGTATCGGCGGCATTAGAAATAGCCCTCGCGCTTCTTCAGCTCCATACTGCCGTCCTGATCGTGGTCGATGATGCGATTGGCGCGTTCCGACGACCGGAACGAAACCAGCTCGGCAATGATCTTCGGAACGGTGTCCGCATCGGAGCGGATAGCGCCGGTGCAGGGACTGCAACCCAGCGAGCGCAACCGGCTCCGCACCCACTGCTCTTCGCCCGGCAATCCCTTCACAAACGACTGTTCGACAGGAATCAAGCTGTCGCCGCGCACCAGCATCTTGCGCTCCTTCGCAAAGTAGAGCGGCACGATGGGGATATTTTCCAGATGGATGTAATGCCAGATGTCCAGCTCCGTCCAGTTGGAGAGCGGAAAAATGCGGATGCCCTCGCCGGGATGGATCCGCCCGTTGAAAATGTTCCACAGTTCAGGCCGCTGGTTTTTCGGGTCCCATTGCCCGGCACGGTCGCGGAAGGAAAAAATGCGCTCCTTGGCGCGGGATCGCTCTTCGTCCCGCCGCGCGCCGCCAAAGGCCGCGTCGAATCCGTGCTCGCGCAGCCCATCGAGGAGCGCCTGCGTCTTCAACAGTCCGCAGCAGCGCTGCGTGCCCAGCGCCACCGGATTGGCGCCCTGCGCCAGCGCAGGCTCGTTCCGCCATACCAGCAGCTCCACTCCCAGTTCGCGCGTATAGTTGTCGCGGAACTCGATCATCTCGCGAAATTTGTAGCCGGTATCGACATGCAGCAAGGGGAAGGGAATCGGCCCGGGATAAAAAGCCTTCTGCGCCAGTCGCAGCATGACGGACGAATCTTTGCCGATCGAATAGAGCATGACAGGCTTCTGAAATTCCGACGCGACTTCGCGCAGGATGTGGATGCTCTCCGCCTCCAGCATCTGCAGGTGACTCAAACGGGTAAAGGCGAATGACGATAGTGCGACTGCGCTGGCCATAGTGCTTTCCTGTCTTTGTGGTTTTGATTGGAGGCGGGAATAAAAAACCCACGCTCCAATGTCTGGCGTGGGTTCTAATTGCTTATGCGGACTGAATAGAAGGACTTGGTGGCCTATCTACAATGCTCGCACCCTCGCCGACACGCGTCGTTGCTGCAACAACAGTTGCACTGCATTCGGCAAGCGAGGATGGAAAGCCTGGAAACCATAATCTGAAATTGATAGTACAACAAGTTTGGCGTTGCGAGCAGATGAAATTATCAGGTTAGATTTCGCAGTTGAGACAAAGACCAAAGAATAGATTGCCAAACTTCAGAAGGGAACCACACACCAGTTTTTCTACAACATGCCCAACCCAGCCGCAACAGAATCACCAAGTAAATCCCGGAGAGTTCTTGCCCTTGCCCTGTCTGCTGCTCCGCTATGGTTGGTGGGAGCTGCAATCAGTCGTTTCGGGCATCCCGCAGCGGGTGTCACGATCCGCTGGATTGCTATTGCCTGCCTGATTCCATGGACGGTGAGGCGATCCTCGCTGACGATGTGGACATTCCTGGCCATGGCGGCGGGAGCCGAACTCGGCGCGGATGCCCCGCATGTCGCCAAACAAATGTATTTTTTCGGCGAGATGTTTCTGCGGCTGGTTCGTATGCTGGTGGCCCCGCTTTTATTTGCCAGCATTACTACCGGGATTGCGGCCCACAGCCATTTGCGCAGCATTGGGCGCGTGGCAATCAAGGCGCTCATCTATTTCGAAGTAGTCACCACGCTGGGGCTGATTCTCGGCACGCTGGCCATCCACGTCTCCGGCGCGGGTTGGGGGATCGCGCTGCCCGCAATGCAGACTGCTGTAATCCAGACCTCTGCGATCCACAGCGCTGGGACATGGCAGCAGATGATCTTGAATTTCGTTCCAGAGAACATCGTGCAGGCCGTCGGGCAAAACCAGATCCTGCAAGTTGTAATCTTTTCGCTGCTGTTCGGCTCGGCGCTTGCTTTGCTCTCGGAACAAAAGCGCGCTCCACTCTTCGCCGTTCTGCAATCGCTTACGGACACCATGTTCCAGTTCACGCGGATCATCATGTATCTTGCGCCCATCGCCGCGGGAGCGGCTCTGGCCTACACCGTGGGAAGCATGGGGCTGGCTTCATTGCTGCCGCTCGGCAAGTTTGTCGTCGCGTACTACATTGCGCTCGCGCTGTTCTGCCTGTTGATTCTGATTCCGATACTTTTTGCTTTTCACATACCCATCGGGAGATTTGCCGCGGCAGTTGGAGAGCCGGCGGCAATCGGGTTCGCCACCACCACTTCAGAAGCCGCGCTGCCGCTGGCGATGGAGCGCATGGAAGAGTTTGGAGTGCCACGCTGGATTGTGTCCTTCGTCATTCCCCTTGGGTACAGCTTCAATATGGATGGGTCGAGCGTGTATCTCTCCATGGCGGCGGTTTTCGCAGCGCAGGCTGCTGGGATTCACCTGAGCCTGGGCCAACTGATTGCAATGCTGGCGACGCTGATGATCGCCAGCAAAGGCATGGCCGGAGTGCCGCGCACGGTTCTGGTCATTCTGCTGGCGACGGCCAGCACAATTCATATACCCACCACGCCGATACTCCTGCTGCTGGGCGTGGACACGTTGATGGACATGGGTAGAACAGCCGTCAACGTGGTCGGAAACTGCATGGCCAGCGCCGTGATCGCGCGCACCGAGGGCGCATTTCCCGCAGTCTGGAGTCCGATGGATCGTTAGCGGGATGCGGTCAGCGGGGCATTGCAAGCAGTCGATCCAGCGCAAAATGATTCCCAACCTTTTCTGACCACGGAACCCGTATCGCAATCCATCCCACGGTACTACCATGAGGGGATGAAAATGAGCGGAAGTTCTTCGATCCGAATCGACTCCATCGAATCTGCTTCCGACGAGAACGCGAACCCGTTTCCTCACTCTTCCAGCAGTGCGCTGGTGGACCGGGCGGTCTTACGAGCACGTAAGCGGCTGGTCCCATTTTTGATGCTCCTCTACGTCGTTTCTTTTCTCGATCGGGCGAACATCAGTTTTGCGAAGCAGGCGCTGCAGACCTCTGTTGGCATCTCCGAAGGCGCGTACGCTCTCGCCGCGGGTATTTTCTTTCTTGGTTATTCGCTATGCGGATTTCCCAGCAATCTGTTCCTTCACAAGATCGGCGCGAAGATCTGGATCTCCTTCCTTATGGTTGGCTGGGGATTGGTATCGATGGCGACGATGTTTGTCAGAGGCAGCACCTCGTTCTATCTGCTGCGGCTGCTTCTGGGCGTAATGGAAGCGGGATTTTTCCCGGGCGCAATTCTGTATCTGACGTATTGGTTTCCGAATCGTGTTCGAGGGCGGATTCTTGGCTTGTTCTACCTGGGTGTGCCGCTGGCTCTGATCGTTGGCGGTCCACTCTCGGGCCTATTGCTCGGGATGCATCCATGGGGCGGACTCCAAAATTGGCAGTGGATGTTTCTGGTGGAGGGCTTGTTGGCAGTCCTTCTGGGATGCTGGGCCTTTCGGTATTTGGAGAGCAGGCCTTCCAATGCCGCCTGGCTTCCGGCCCAGGAGAAACAATCGCTGGTGGATGCGCTGGCCGGTGAGGAAATGGGTCGGCGCTCCGCGGGACCCGCGAAGATTCTCCCTATGCTGCGCGACGCAAGAGTCATGCAGTTCCTGCTGATCTATACGCTGATTCAGATGAGTACCTATGGAGCGATTTTCTACCTCCCGGCAGAAATATCGGCTCTGCTGCGCCAACCCGCAGGGCTGGAAGTCGGCCTCGTGACCGCCATTCCGTGGCTCTGCACACTGGTTGCTACGTACCTCTTGCCCCACGCGGCAGACAAGTTGCATCGGCATCGGCAACTTGCGGCTCTGACACTCTTGATTTCTGGCTGTGCAAGCTTCGTATTTCCGACAGCAGGACCGCGCATGGGCCTGGTCGCGCTCTCCATTGCCGTCTCAGGCTTCATTGCCGTGCAACCGCTTTTCTGGACCTTCCCCACCGGCTATTTGGCCGACCGTGCTGCGGCTGGCGGCATCGCCTTGATCGGAATTGGGAATCTCGGCGGATTCCTTGCGCCCAACGTGAAGGTCTGGGCCGATGAGTATTTTCACTCGCAGCGGGCAGGCTTATATCTCCTGGCCGCACTCACAATTCTGAACGCGGGCTTGATAGCGCTCACGAAAAATCGTCCCGTCCGCCGAAGCGAGAACTGAACCTGGACGACTGCGGAGGAGTTGGGGCCGCAATCTGCTGCCATTGAGATGTGGTGGCCAGGGAGGGTAGTGTCAAATCTTTTGTGAAAAACTGTCTTACCAAGATCGATGCCGATGGTGTGTAGTTCCATGATGGGTTTCCTCCGCGAGCCTCTTATACCCCAACCGCTCGTCGAGTAATCGCGGTGGACCCTCCCACTAAACGTCCTGGTTGAAATTGCGTGATTGTTGTGCGAAGCGGTTGAGAAGTATGCGTGTGAGCAACCGCATCTGTTAAAAGGGTTTGGCCTGTGATGGACTCTGAATATGAACACAGAGTCGGGAGTAGGGGCAGGGCAATCGCATTTGGATTTTTCACTCACGGATCACTGGTCTGGATGTCGATTTAGGTGACATCAGCCGAATACGAGCTGAAGAAAACCGTCGTTGTGAGGGCGATATGAGGGTAATGTGAGGGCAAATTGACACCGGAAGACGCCAGATGAAGGCAAACTTGGGCTTTCCTGTCCAATCGGATGTCAAGAAAATTCCAAATGCGATTGCCCTGGGAGTAGGGGTACGACGTCGGCGCAGTGGTGAGGAAGTGGAGCGACTGGTGAACGGCTATCGATCGAGCCAGGTGCCGCGCCAAGAGTATTGCCGCCTGCACGGCATCGGGTTGAGCACGCTGGACCGGTACTTGCAGCAGTGGCACAGGCGACAGAGTCAAGGTGGAAAAGAAGTTGCAGCGGAAGGCCGGTTGGTGGCCGTCGAGTTGGCCGGGGTGGCATCGATTCCCGCAGTATCAGTTCCTGCCCGGACGGTAGACAGGAAGTCATCGGAAGCCATGGCAAGGCCGAGTGGATTGACGGTTTGCTTGACCGGGCAACGGCGGATCGAAGTGCAGCGCGGGTTCGATGCGAGCGTGCTGAAGCAGTTGGTCGAACTGCTGGAGCGGGCGTAGCCGTGTTTGGAGTGGGAGCGGCGACGCGGATCCAATAGAGTCCAGGCATGTGGAAAAGTCTCAGGGTATCTACAATTCCGTCTACAGTTGCGGATTTATTTTCGGGGTCTATTTTGTAAGATATTGATTCTATTGGTCGGGCGGAGGGATTCGAACCCAGCGATAAGTGAATGCAACATCGGCCGTTACCTTTTCATGCTCACTGAAGGCCCCCAATTGAGCCCCCAGAGTTACAAATTCGGGTGAAAGTAAAGGGCGGCTCCCGCTCACACCGCCCTCGATGTAGGTGCGTCGCGCACCTATGTTTTCTGGGCTTGTTTCTCGTCTGCGTGAGCCACGTACACCGGACCCTCAACATCTAGCCACGAGTTGATCGCGCGGTTCAGAATCCACGAAAGAGATTTTCCTGTGACTTTGGATACCTCTCTCAGTTCCGCGAGAAGGGCAGGTTTGATCGACGTGGAAATCGTGGTGTCATCGATAACGATGAGAGTATTCTGGGTAGAAGCCATATTGTCTCCTTTGTAGGTGATTCGGCTAGCGTTCGTCGGGTGTCCTTACCACCTGGCGGGCGCGTTTCTGTTTTATGACGCTATTCATCTTTCACGCCATGCTTCTTGGCTAGGTCTCTGATGGCAAGTTCCAGGATCGCTGTAAGGCTTATGCCAAGCGCATCGCTCAGCCGTTGCTGCAGATTCGTGGCCTTCTCGCTCAATCGGAAACTCGTAGCCTTTTTCATGCTTCTAACGTACCGCATATTGCGGTACACTGTCAAGAAATAAATTGAGATTTCACATACTCCCTTCACGACTTCAGAAGACGCGCTTCCTGAGTGCGCGACGCACCTGGCATTCTCCCCCGTTGAATGATGTGCTCGTTCGCTATCGAGGCCGCCGGAGTGGCTTTGTGGAATGCGCGGGCTACTGCTGCCCCACCAGCACGCTGCGCGCGGTGCGCCTGGCCGAGATCCGAACTCTGGCGCTTTCCCGCGTCCAGTTAGTTGTCCTTTAAGCGGCGCTCGCGGGGGCTGAGACGCCTTTCTTCCGCTCCCCTGCCCCGAGAGAACTGCGCGGTGTGTGACCTTGTGGAACAATTCTCATTGTTAACTGACTGCGGGCGGAGCATTTTTGTGTGGGACAATCTATTGATTCGCGTGTGGCAGTGTGGGATGATGCGCTCATGCCGCGTATGAAACACGTGTCAGTCCGACTGCCATCCTGGCTTGTGGATGAGCTTTCCCAAGAAGGACGGTCCATGGGGTGCGGAATGAGCTGGGCAATGAGGCGCAGGCTCGAAGTGCCCCGTGAAACAGGTTCGCGCCGAACCCTTCGCTCCGGTGAAAATAAGCCTCATACTGAAAAGTTCCAGCCCAAGGCGGAGGGGTAACTCCCGTGAGAGTTGCAGAGTTGCTGAAGGCATGGCGTCATCACCAAGAGCTGAGCGTCCGGGAAGCTGCCGAACGAGTGGGCATTCCGGCGAGCACCTATGCTGGGATCGAGAAAGGGCGCGCCATGAGCAGCGAGACGCTGGCGGTAATCTGGCGCTGGATGCTGGAAGACTGAATTTTCTTATGTTGACGCGCTCCCAATTCGCAGCATGGTTGCAGGAACGCCGAGATGCAGGCGAAACGCTGGCGGCAATCGGCGAGAGATTCGGCGTGAGTCATGTGACCGTGGCCCATTGGCTCTCCGGCAAGCGCAACCCCTCCCGAATGGCTCTGGCTCTGGCTGCCGAGCTTTGCCGCGCACCCGCCGAGATGGCCGCTGGCTTGCCGTCCCCGCTAGAACCGTTCTCAGGTGCCTGCGCGAGCTCGAGAGAGAACCGATCCGCCGCGGATTGTCTGTGGGATGCGAGGAGATAACCTATGGGCACACCAGCGTTCCAGTTTCCCGCTTTTCAGGGAGTGGCTGGCCCCACGACGACGAGAGCAGAATTCCGCGGATACATGGCAGAGAATCTCGGCTCAGTGAATCTTTCAGGAGGTCATGTGCAAAGCGTCAGTTCGGTTCGCCATCCGGCTCCCACTTGCGCAGGTATTCTGCGAGCGCCCGCTGGTGAAGATCGTGCTCGGATTCTGGCAAAAGTGTTTCAAGCCATGCGAGTGAGCGATTTAGAATCTCGTCGAGAGTGGGTTCATTCCGAAATAGAGCGAGCAGCTCGTCTACGTCAGGAAGGCCGCGTTCCCGAAGAACTTCAGCCATCGCTTGGTGAACTGCGAGTTCCCGTCGGGATCGCTTCAGCCGGTCCGCCAGATAGCGAATGAGTATCCGTTGCTCTTGCTCGTCCATAGGTTTTGGTTGATCGTTCTGCAACTTCTTCCTGGGTCGCATCGAAAGCAGGGCCTCCATCACACTGGCGATTGTGCGATACGTGCGGTTTTAATGTGTCAGTCGCACAGCGGTTTCTATCGCTTCCACTGATGTTTATCGTAGTCTTATACACTTGATGGTAGAGTTTTTCGGATTCAGTAGCTTTATTTGCCATTGCGGAGAACTGCGTGACGCGGCAAGGAGAGAGGCAAAAAGAACGCACCATGAATTCCTGATTCTTCCGCTGACGTTCCGACTCTGCGGCCGGAGGATTCACGATCGAGTAGCAGGTGTCTGGCGCACTCAGCCGAAGCTGAGAGCCGAGATTGCAATAATTATGATTGTTCCGACGGCAACGACGAGAAGAGCCAGGCACCCGCAGCCTGCATTTTCATCGAACGCCACGAGGACGAATTCAAGAGCGTGTAGCGCGACCCATCCAAGGAAAAGCACGGCGGCTACCACCAGCGCAAAGTGAATCATGGTTCCTCATCGTTTCGGGAGAGGCCCTCATTCTACGTCGGGGCTGTCCAATGAATCGAGCTTTGGAAAGGACTGACAATCCTATGTGTCTGCGATTTCAAGATGGGCTTGACGATGTTGACAAAGCCGTCCGAGGTGAGCGGTCGATTGCGCTCAACCTATTTCTGTTTTCACTGCTTGCGATATCGGTGGGCGTAGTTTCCTGGTTATCAGGTAAGACGCTTCACTCCTATTTTGACGAAATGGGTTTTCTGGCCATCTTCGGAGTCGCGTGGTGGTTGGTGTTCCCTATCTACTCCGAACTCAAGCTCCGGAGCAAGGAGACCTATGGCATCGTCACTGAGATCAGTCAGGCCATATCTGCATTGCA
>JAJZKY010000088.1 GCA_021803885.1 Planctomycetota bacterium | reverse complement strand
CCAACAAGCAAAATTGAATTATCAGCCCAGCGCCATCATGGCGATCACGGCCGCCACGCCGATAATCATCCCCAGCATGGTCAGAGCGGCGCGCAATTTTCCGGCCCACATGCTGCGCAGGGCGATCTTAAGAGTTGTCCATATAAGCATAAAAACTCTAATGCCGCCAGGGGGTCCACATGCTCTGGGCGTTGCCCAAGTGTATCTGAACCTTCTGGCCCTCCCGCAAACCGCCGGTAACCTGCCAATCCAGGTCGTTCCTTTTACCCAGGTTGACCGTTCGTATTGTGGTGGAACCATTGGGATTGACTACCGCGACCGTGTCCAGACCGTTGTTAATTACCACCGCCTGCAACGGGATATAGAGAACATTCTTAAGTTTGTCGGCGAAAATATCGACGTCCGCGGTCATGCCCGGTTTCAGAAGGTCCTTGTTCTTACCGAGCACCTCAATCTTGGCCTCAAACGTAATGATGTTGCTGTTAATAATGGCGTTGCTGTTGCTGTTCTGGTCCTGGATGGAAACCGGGGCGATCAGTTCGACGCGGCCGGGAAACACTTCGCCAGGAGCACCGGGCGCCGTGATTTGCACTTTGTCGCCGATGCGCACGTGGTTGATATCGCTTTCATTGATGGTGGCGTTAACAAAAATGTGGGATAGATCAACGATGTTCATCACGGTCGTCCCGCCGCCCACATTGGTCAGGGCGGAAGAAATGACCTGGCCGGGTTGCACATACACCGTGGACACTACGCCGCTGATCGGCGCCTTCACATGGGTGTATTTCAGATTGGTTTCCGCCTGGTTTCTTTCCTGTCTTTTACTTTCCACCGCCACGTGCGCCAACTGCACGTTGAGCTTCTGGAGCTGGACTTGCAGCGCCTGGGTTTGGAGTTGTTCCATCTGCACCTGGGCCAGCCGCAGCGATTGCTGATCCCGAACCAGCGTGGTTTTATCGTTGTCGAACGTCTGCTGGCTGGCAAGCTTTTCCACCAGCAGCGTCTGGTCCCGGTGGAGATTGAGCTGATCATTAGCGACTTGCGCCTCCATGGAGAGTAAATTAGCCTGGTCATTCTCGCGCGTGGTGATTAGATTATTCTTGGCGATTTGGTAGTTCAGCTTGCTGGTCTGATAATTCAATTTTGCTTGTTGGAGATTCTGCCTGGCAATGTTGAGCGCTTGCTCTTCCACGGTGGGATCCACATTCAGGATGATCTGGCCTTTTTTAACCGGATCGCCGATCACCTCATAAGGTTTGCTCCTGATCTGCCCGCCCGCCAGGCATTTGATATTTACCGTGCGGTTGGCCTGCACCGTTCCGGTGGCGTACACGTGCACCGCCAGCGTCCCGCGCCGCACCGTCGCCGTTGGGAGCGGTTTGGGCGGGTCCGTCTGGTGCGTGCTTCGATAGTATTGATAGACGGCCAGCGCCACACCCGCCGCCGCGATCATCGCACCGATTTTGATCCATTTTTTCATCATCTAAGCCGTCGCCATAAGCTCGTTGCGCCCTATGTGCGCATGCTCAATCTGAATGACAATCCGGCCATCACGAATCTGCATCTCCCGTCCGCAGTGACGGGCCACCCCGGCATCATGCGTGACGATGACAATGGTGCGCCCCTGATCATGAAGCCGATGAAACAATTCCAGAATGTCCCGGCCGGCACGGGAATCGAGATTGCCGGTTGGCTCGTCGGCCAGAATAATGTCGGGATTGTTGGCCAAAGCGCGGGCAATGGCTACACGCTGGCGTTGTCCGCCGGAAAGCTGGGATGGTTCGTGCTTGAGTCTGTTGCCCAGACCAACCATCTCCAACGCCTGGCTTGCCGCCGCGGTAGCGTCATGCCGACCGGCGTACAGCAGAGGCAGCTCCACATTTTCCAGCGCGGAAAGCCGCGGCAGAAGATTGAAATTCTGGAATACAAAACCAATATGCCGGCTGCGTATTTTGGCCAGGGAGTCGCCGGAGAGTTTCGCCACATCTGTCCCGTCAAGCAGATACGAACCCGAATCAGGGCTGTCCAGGCAGCCGATAATGTTCATGAGAGTGGTCTTGCCGCTGCCGGAGGGTCCGGTGATGGCGACCATCTCGCCGCGATCGATTTGCATACTCACCGCGGCGAGCGCCAGTACATCGGAATCGCCGATGCGGTAGCGCTTCACAAGGCGGTGGGCTATAATCAACGAAGAATTCTTATGGGAAGGTTCCGTATTCATGGCGCTTTTATCATCGCTGATTTATACGTTGGAAACAAGCATGCTCGCATACGCGCACCTGCTTTACGGCGCGGCCGCGCCCGTCCCGGTTATAATGCCAAACGCCTGATGGTTCCCGAAGTTGCGGACATTGCGGAAAATTCCGCAAAATATAGAACAATTATATATGTTCACAATTGCTTATTGCGAGCAACCGCTTTACAGACGGGGGCAATCACGGAACAAGAATAATTTCGTTCGGCGAGGTCGGTTCCTCCCGGCCGGTGTAATGAAGGCGCGGCGGGTTGCCGATCGCCCAGATATTGTGCTGATTCGGCCCGACATTCGGCGTTGTCGCCCATCGCACGCAGCCATTGTTATAAAGAATATTCTGGCCGACGCCGCCATGATTGAAGGAATTAAACTGCGCCGAGGTTACGTTCCGACCGGAAAACAGAGGATTGCTGTCCGCCAGCACCACGATGTTACCGGAGCCATTCCATTGGTAATGGTAGGGCGAAAGCTGGTCCAGATAGCTATAGCTGACTGTACGCCACGATAGGCGCCTCCGGCGAGCCGCAAAAGTCCGGATCGGGCAGGCCGGACAAACCAGGCGATTCCAAGAAATATAGCGGGCATGGCCAAGGACCAGCGGCGTCAGGTTGGCCAGATTGCAGTGCGCATCGGAGGAGCGGGCCAGTGAACCGGTCAGCCGCCGCGGCAGCCAGTTTCGATCATGTGGCGGGGCAATCTGCGGAAGCTGGTTTGCGTTAGCGGCGGCATACTGGCCAAACGCGCCAGCCAGTTGTACGAGGTTGTCCGCACAGGCGGTGCGCAGAGCTTGCGTGCGGGCCTGTATCAGGAGCGGAATTCCAATTATAAAAATTATGATTAAGGCCGCCACCATGGCAAGAAGGTTTATCTTGCGCACGTCCCAACTCCGTCGGAAGCGTCGCTTCCCGCCACGGGGCAATACGCCGATGGGGAGAGATTGAACCTTTTCCCGCCTGATTCGCGCCATCACGCGCGCCGCCAGATCGCTTGGTGCCGCCGAAGTTGGGAATTGCGCCAGCACCTCAAATACCGCGCGGATGCGCCGCAGTGCTTCATCCTGGCCATCGCCCGGCGCCGCGGTGTGTCCCGCAGAGCCGGCGCCTTCGCTCAGCAGAAGGTCCACAAAGGTCGCCTCGGTTTCGCTTAGACCATCGACCGGGGAACCCTCCTCCGGGAAGGGACCTTGCTGTTGCGATGAATTGGGCATGGATGGCCTCAAAAAACCATGTACGATTGAATGGCCGTGCGATCCGCGCACCGGTCATTGCTTATTTATTCTTCCGTTCCAGAGCCGAGCGAACTGGGCTAATCCCGCATGGAGACGGCTTTTTACAGTTCCCAGTGGAATGTCCAGTATTTGAGCGATTTGCTTGTAGGCGAAGCCGTGAAAATAGCTTAGCAACAGAACCTCGCGATACCTGTCCGGCAATTTCGCCAGCGCCTGGCGGACGGCCTGCTTGTCTTCATCCTGCATCAGGCGCTCGGGCGCCGAGGACACATCCGCCTCCATCAGCTCCACATAACTGGACCTATCGTTGCCCGCCTCCGTTCCCGTCAAACTATCGAGCGACTGCACGGTATGGCGCACGTTCAATCGCAAATAGTCACGCGCCTTGTTCGCCGCTATCGTAAAAAGCCAAGGCCGAAAACGCCGAGTCGAGTCGAAACTGCGCACGTTGCGATAAACCAGGATGAAGGTCTCTTGAAATAAATCCTCGGCAACCACGGCGTTATTGACGAACCTTTGCAGAAACGCGAACAACTCCTGCTCATAGCGCGACAAAAGCTCGGCGATCGCCGTCTCATCGCCCTTGGCGAAATCGGCTATAAGTTCTTCATCTGTGGCCATCAGGCCCATCCTTCCTACGTTTGAATCACCGGAATGGTTCGCCGCAGCCCGGAAAACCACACTCTTTCACAATACTGAAACTCTGACCGCCTGAAAACCGTTCCGCCATCACCTGATTTTAGGGAGGAAGCCCGCTTTTTGTCCCACACCCATGTATTGAGCACGCTTTACACCGCCTGATCCTCAGGCGTTTGCGGACCCGAGTACAGTAAACTTACCCGCCGTCGCGGGCAATTTGCTCCGCCAGTTGGATCAAGCGAGTCAACACCGGTTCGCAAGCCGGGTCGATCCGTCGCGATTCCCGCAGCCATTGCATTTGGGCCCACGGCGCGGCCTGACCGGGATGGCGCGACTGCCAGCGCAGCGCCAGCCCCTCCCAAGCCGCCAACAGCGATTCCTTGGCAAGTCCATGTGCCGGTTCGCCTTCTGTAAAGAACCCCGGTCCCGGCAAGGTTACGGTCATGTTTTCCGGTGACGCTGGTTCGTAGAGCGCGGCCGGGTCTCTCGTGAACCGCACCGGCAAGCCGGCGGCAAAGGTTGGATCCGCCGGCGAGCTGATCCGCCAACGTTCCCTCCGTCCACATAACACAAGAGCTTCCAGCGGCAAGCCTCTGCTTCGCGCCAGGCGCATAATATAACGGCTTTGTTGAACCGCGCGCGGACCGGAACAAATCATCGTTCCCGCTCCCCACCGTATCAACCGCGCCGCCGCCTGGCGCTGTGCGGCGCGGCGCCAGGGATCGACAATCACAATGAGTCCATCGCCGGCTTGGCGACGCAACTGACGGCAGGTCTCCAACAACGGTAAATACAGCCGGCTCAGGCTATAAGCGTCGCCGCGCCGCCAGGCGATGGACTCGGCCGTTTCCAGCACCCGCCGCGCCGGCATATAAAGACCCGCGGCGAGGCAGCGCTCACCGGCGGCCCAGCAGGTCAACATCCGCCGCGCCGCGGAAGAATGATTGCATGGCGAGGCCATGTTTCCGATGATCAGGGACGGCATTGCAACTGTCAAAGGGGCTTCTCGGCCGTGTAGCATTTCAATAGAAGTGTCAGGGGTTAACGTTTCAATAGAATTGTCACCCCCCGGGGGAGGCTGTCAAGCCGGCGGGGTGTTCGCGACAGGTTCGCAGGGGAGTCGTGCAAGCCGCGGCACCGCGTTACAATGCCGTCTTTGGATCGGAACGCGGGACATGGCGGAAAAAAAACGCAAAATACTTGTGACTTCGGCTTTGCCCTACGCCAACGGCGCCATTCACATCGGCCACCTCGTTGAATATATTCAGACGGATATCTGGGTCCGATTTGAACGCCTCCAGGGCCACGAGGTCATTTATCTTTGTGGCGATGACGCCCACGGCACTCCCATCATGCTCCGCGCCCGCCAGGAAGGAATCGCGCCCGAGCAATTCATTGAACGCATGAATCGTGAGCACCAGGACGACTTCGCCCATTTCGACATCAGCTTTGACGAGTATTATTCCACCCATTCGCCCGAGAACGAGGCTCTGTGCCGCCGCTTTTACCAGCGTCTGCGGGAAGGCGGGCACATTGTGGAACGCGCGATTGAACAGTTTTTCGATCCGGTGGAGAAAATTTTTCTTCCCGATCGGTTCATTAAGGGCGCCTGTCCCAACTGCCGCGCCCCCGATCAATATGGCGACTCCTGCGAAGTCTGCGGCAAACATTATGACCCGACCGAATTGATTAACCCGAAAAGCGCCATCAGCGGCGCCGTGCCGGCCCGCAAGGTCAGCTCTCACTTCTTCCTGCGTCTGGAAAACTTTCGTCCCCGCCTGCGGGAGCTTGTGCGGGGCGGGATGGTCGATACCTCCGTAGCCAACAAGCTCGAAGAATGGTTCGCCGGGGAACTCAAAGACTGGGACATTACCCGCGATGCGCCGTTTTTTGGATTTCCCCTTCTTGATTCCGATTCCCGGCGGGAAAAATTCTTCTACAACTGGTTCGACGCGCCCATCGGCTATCTGGCGGCCCTGGCCCATCGCCTCTCCCGGACGAATCCCGCTTTATCGGGAGGCGAAGGAGCCGAAAACCTCTGGCAATCGCCGGAACTAGAAATTCGCCATTTCATAGGAAAGGACATCGTCTATTTCCATGCTCTGTTCTGGCCGGCCATGCTCCTGGGCGCCGGTTTGCGTCCTCCGGCGAAACTTTGCGTGCACGGCCACCTGACCATCCATGGTGGAAAAATGTCCAAGAGCCGGGGGACCCTCATCAGCGCCCGCCAGTACGCCGCTTATCTTGATCCGCAGTGGCTGCGCTATTATTTTGCCACCCGGCTCGCGGCGTCGCCGACGGATATCGACCTGAACTTCGCCGATTTCCGTGGGCGGATCAACAGCGAGCTGGTTGGAAAACTCGCTAATCTCATCAGCCGCGCCGCGCCGATGTTGGTACGGCTCTTCGATTCGCAGACGGGCGTGCCGGTGGTCGGGGCGCTGCCTCTGCTGAAGGAATTCCGGGATGCGGCGCCGGAGATCGCCGCCGGTTACGAAGAGCTTGATTTCGCCGGCGTGACCCGGCGGGTATGCACTCTGGCGGACAAGGCCAATAAATTCGTGGAGGATCAGGCTCCCTGGGCGCTGGTGAAAAGTAAAATTGAAGAGGCGCGCGGGGTGCTGACGGCGGCACTGGAATGTGGACGAATTTTAACGATTTACCTCAAGCCGATTCTGCCTCGTTTTGCGCAGAAGGTCGAGCGATGCTTAAATGTTCCCGCCCTGACCTGGTCCGATGCGCAGTCGTCGATGCCTTCGCATCGCATCAACGCCTTCGAGCATCTTGTGGAACGAATTGAAGAAAGGCGAATTCAAGCCATGCTGGATGAAAATAACCCTGGTGCGGCGAGAGCCGCAGAGATGCCGGTCGCGGACATTTTACCGCGCGATGAAAAGATCGAACCGCCGGCGCCCATCTGTACCCTTGATCAGTTCAACGCCGTGGACCTGCGCGTGGCGCGGGTGATCGCGGCCGAACCGATTGCACAAGCCGACAAGCTCGTGCGGCTGGTGCTCGACGCCGGACCTTTGGGACAGCGGACCGTGCTCGCGGGCGTCAAGAAAGCTTATACGGTCGAGCAGTTGGTTGGCCGCCTGGTCATTTTTTGTGCCAACCTGGCGCCACGGAAGATGAAATTCGGCGTGAGCGAAGGGATGATCCTGGCCAGCGGGCCGGGTGGAGTGGATATATTTTTGCTTTCCGTCGACGCCAGCGCTTCGCCGGGACAGCGTGTGCATTAAGTAAGAGCAAACGTGGCGTTGCAGTGTGCAATAGTCGGCCTTGAAACGATCCAGTGCGACTGGATCGAGGCGATCCGTCAATCCAGCCAAAGCGACTGGTTCAGGCTTGTCGCCGTCGGTCACGAACACATGCCCGCGGCCCGGGCACTGGGCCAGGTATTCGACGTACCTTTTTATGTCGATCTGCGCCGTATGATGCTGGAAATAACTCCCCAGATCGTGCTTATTGACCGGCCCGCGAGCTTACCGGTGGATTTTATCGAGGCTTGCCTGCAACAGGGCATCGGCGTGTTCAGCCTGGGTCCACCCGTGCATACCCTGGCGGAAGCGAGCCGGCTGGCCCAGATGCTCGAGCCGCGTACTCCCCGGCTCTATATCTGGCCGCGAATGTCCCAGGGTTGGGCCTATCAGCTTTGCGAGCAGACCGAAGATTATTTGCGCGGCGGCTATTTTCTGACCGGACGCTGGTCCGCGGTGAATCACGCCCTGGCCCGTGACTGGCGCGCCTCGGACGGAATCGTCCGTTCTCTTTCCGTGCTGGCTTGGGACGCCTGCCGTACCGTGGTGGAACTTCTCGGAGTTCCCGCCGCTCTCTACGCTTGCGTGCAGGGCGCCATCGGCGGCGGAGACCGATTCATCGACGCCACCGGCTGTGTCAGCATGACCATGCGCTTTGTCGAAGCCACCGCCTCCCTGGTTATCACCGACCAGGAACTACCCGCCCGTCGCAGGCTGGAGATTTTCAATCGTCTCGGAACGCTGGTGCTGACTGATCAGTCGTATCGGTTCACTTCCGCCGGCGACGGCAAACCAAAGGAAGAAGATTCCCTTGCGCCCCCACCCGCCTGGCGCGCCCGGCAGCAGGAATTAGAGGAATTTTGCCGGCATTTTATCATGGCCCCTTCGCCCAATCGCGGCTGGAATCATCTACTGACTGAAACCGCCTCCATGATGACCGCCATGCTGGTCTCCCACCGAACCAACAACGCCGAATCGCCGCAGCATTTCTGCGGCCTGCACGGATAAGAATGATATTGGGGAGAACATCCACTTTCAGGATATGAGAAGTTCCGTGGCTGAGGGCCGCCGCGCTTCGCCGGCGACTCTCGCAGGAGCGTAAAATCCCGCCCGCTATGGATTCTCAAGCAACGCCGCCGTATTCGCCGTCGCCTTGGTTTCGGCATGGCGCCCGCTTCTGCCGTCGGCGGCGGCGTGTGGTTTGGGAGCCAGGATCATAATCATTCGCCGGCCTTCCAACTTCGGCTCGCGCTCAATTTTACCCAGCGCTTCGAGGTCGGTGTGGAATTTTTCCAGAATCTTCCGCCCCAAGTCCACATGCGCCATCTCGCGCCCGCGGAACATAAGATTGAACTGAACTTTGTGGCCTTCCTGAAGAAACTTGCGCGCCTTATTCGCCGTGGTATTCTGGTCGTGCACGTCGATTTTCACGCTTCGGATCCGCAATTCCTTCAGTTGCTGCACGTGGGAACCGGCGTGGGATTTCTGCTCTTTTTTGCGCTGTTTATACTTCCACTTTCCGTAATCCATAATGCGGCACACCGGCGGTCGCTCCCGCGGCGAAACCTCCACCAGGTCCAGACCGGTCTCGCGCGCCACGCGCAGCGCCTCGACGATCGGCACAATGCCAAGCTGCTCATTACTTTGGTTGATTAACCGGACGGGCGAAATGCGAATCTGATCGTTGCAACGCAACCCATGTTGGCTAATGGTCGATGCTCCTGCAAAACTTCTGGTTGCCGGCCTCCCCGGGTTCGGCCCAAGACACCAGAATAGGTTATATTTAACATCCGGCGCGTCCGGAGTCAAAGGGTGATTGGAAGGGTGTCCTGGACCGGAGGGTGGATGGTGCGATAAACTTTTGAACTCATTTGTCGTATAATGAGATACGCTAATCCGCGGCTTTAGAGCGTTTGGACATCGCCGGGTGGCCGGGGAGAAGAGGCGTGTTATTGAGTCAGGAGCAAACGTGTCATGAGTCAATTTTTCGGTTCGGATCGTACCGGTTACAGCGACTCGCTGGTTCCTACCAGCCAGGCCGACATTCTCGAACAGCGTAATTTCATCACCAAGGTTTTCGGTTGGATGACTCTTGGCCTGGCGATCAGCGCCATTGTCGGTTTGCTGCTGGATCGTTCGCCGCAGACCGTCATGGCCCTTGAGAAGAGCTGGCTTCTCGTGATGATTGTTCAGCTCGCCCTGGCGTTCGGCCTGAGCTTGGCCATCAATCGCATCAGCGCCGCGCTGGCCACGCTGCTGTTTCTGGCGTACAGCGCTTCCATCGGCCTGACGCTGGCTATTGTTATGCTCCTCTTCACGCGCCAATCCATTTATTCCACGTTTTTTGTGACCGCCGGCACATTCGGATCCATGGCGCTTTACGGGTACGTGACCAAGCGCGATCTGACCTCCATCGGACACCTGGCGGGCATGGCCCTAATGGGAATCATCATCGCCATGGTGGTGAACATGTTCATGGGCAGCGCCCAGCTTAATTACATCATTTCCATTATCGGCGTAGTGGTGTTCGTGGCACTGACCGCTTACGATACCCAGAAGATTAAGTACATGTATATGGTGGGCGCAGACGGTTCCGAAGCGCACCAGAAGGCCGCCATCATGGGCGCGTTTACGCTTTATCTGGATTTTATCAACCTGTTCCTGTTCCTGCTGCAGCTCATGGGCCGCCAGCGCGACTAAAAGGCGGTCATCTGAAAAGGATTAATCGGAATCCAGAATACAGGAGTCACGGTAACGGGAATCGATACGGTCCCGATGCCGTTGGCGTCCGTGGCGGAGACAGTAACGATCGCCTGAGTTGTTCCCGGACTGAAGGTATGCAACACGGTTCGCGTCGCGCCGGACACGCTCTGAATAGCTGTTCCATCTCCCCAGTTGATGCTCCAATTATGTACGGGATCGCCGGCTTCGGTGGTTGGAGAAAGCTCCAAGGGGTAGGGATGCCATTGAAGGATTTTCGCCGGGCCGGTGGCTATGGGAACCGGAGCGATATAGGAAACCATAACGGGGATTGAAGCCCCCGCTACCGGACCGTTGGTGGTTAGTGCGTTGATGCGTATCTGGTACGAATGGGCGGCATCGGCGTAAGAGTGCGTGTACGAGGTTTTCGATCCGGAGGACGAATGGGTGGTTGTTCCGTCGCCCCAGTCGATAACCCAGCCGGTGACGGCATCGGATAAGCTTGAGGAGAGATTCAGCGTGTACCGCTGGTTCTCATCGGTCGGAGCGATCAACGAACCGGTAATCCGCGGACGATCGGCTGGTATGGATGCTGCCAGTGATTGAATGGAAACCATAAGACCAGACGGGTTGCACAGATGGGTCCGGAGCCGCACGGCCCTGGCGCAGAGGCCCGCGCTGAAAATGACAACCGCTCCCAACAACACCCCTGGCCAACATCTCCTGGCGCAATGGCGCAATAAGTTCATAAGGCGCCTCGGTAAACTTCTTACATTATACCGCGACTCCGCAAGATTTAAGCCAAAATCGTATCTTGTAGGACCGGCGCGCCCTTGTGTTGCTTGATTTCTTTTGGGCCCTCCAAAGTTCCCCTATCGATAGCCAGCGGAACTTATGGGGCGGTGGCGGCGTCGTTGATTCACGGCGAAGCGGGCGGCGGCTCCCGTTCGGAGGAGTCGTCCGGCGGAGAT
>JAJZKY010000087.1 GCA_021803885.1 Planctomycetota bacterium | reverse complement strand
GAAGATGCCGGAGAAAAACATCATCGGAAAGCTGATCAGGTTGACGATGGGGATGGTCGCTTCCTGTGTCTTCGAGATGCCGGCCACGATAAAGCCGATGGACAGGAAGCTCGCCATACCCAGGAGCAGCACCAGAACCCCCGAAGCAATCGGTAGTACGATCGAGGCGTGCAGGAAGCCGACGGCAATCCCGATGATGATGACGGAGGTGGCCAGACCCACGGCGATGTAGTTCAGCACCGTCGCGCCGAGCAACTCTGGCGGCCGGAGCGGGGTCACCCGAAAGCGCCGAAGGATGCCTTTCTCCTTCCAGCGGGTGAGACCGGACCCGATTCCGAACAGACTGTTCTGGATCACCATAAGGGCCAGCACCCCTGGCAGGAGAAAGTCCAGATAGGTGGCAGCGCGCGAGTGGGCCAGCGGGGAGGCGGCCACGCCGGGCCTTCCGTATCCCGAAGAAGCGGATGACGTGCCGGCCACAGTTCTTAGGCAGCGGCCATTGGATACATGGCGCCGGACGCCATGCGAACCCGGATCTCCGCACAGGCCAGCGAGTCGTTGCGATGCCGGCCTGTGCCGGCCGCTGATTGTCGGTCCCCAACGCGTTGGGCGTTTGGGTCTGTTCAAGCCCACAGCGGCGGTGCTCACTCGTCACCACGCGGTGGGTACCCCATAGTCTCTAATGAGAGCGTCACGGGTCACGATTACAAGTTCTTCACAGATGGCCTGGCTTACCAGGATCCGATCGAAGGGGTCTTGGTGAATGGGTGGCAGTTCTGCCACGGCGAGAGTGTGGTTCAGCTGGATGGGCAATACCAGAAATTGATTGTCCAGGACTGCGTCACGGATTAGAGACTCCACCGACCGGCTAACCGACATCCGGCCGAGTGCTGTCTTAATGAGGATCTCCCACGCTACAGCCACGCTGAGAAATACCTCATTGCCGTCATCCGCGAGCAGTGTCCGCGCGCTGTCTGGCAGATGGGCGTCGTCCGCGATCCACCAGAGAAAGGCATGAGTGTCCAGCAGCAATTTCATTCCGTATCAGCGTCCCCGCTAAATAGTTCCGACGGCAGCGGGTCATCGAAGGTGTCGTGCACCACGAACCGTCCCCGTGCACTGCCTGGCACCCTCTTCCGACGGTGGTACGGTACGAGTTGAACTACGGGCTGTCCGGCCCGGGCGATCAGTATCTCTTCGCCCGCGAGCGCCCGCTCGACCAGGCGAGACAAATTGGTCTTGGCATCATGCATGTTGAAGGTGCGTGCCATGCTGATCCTCCTCCGCCTATATGTTAGCTAACTATGTGAGCTAACTCAAGGGCGTTAGTCGACCCTTGGGGAAGTCTGATGAGATGAAGAGTGTAGCCCAGTTCGTTGCTAGACAGCATCTCCCTCACCGCCGCGGTCAGCGTGGCGGGCGAGTCGACCCGGACCCCGAGTATGCCGGTTGCGGAGTCTCTGGCACCGCAGCCACAATGTGTGTAGGTGGTTGTGTAGGTGTATAGTGACCGTCGGGAAGTGACGCTGTGGTTCGGAAGCAAGTCCTCATCCTTCAGAGTCAGGACGTTGCCCTACGTCGGTTGGCAGCTCGGTCCGGGAAGTCTGAGGGCGCTCTGGTCCGCGAAGCTCTCGACCGCCTTCTCCAGAGCGAAACTCAACAAGAGGCGGCGTGGGAAGCCTTATTGGACCGATGGGAGCGCGAGCCTATCCCTGAGGAGCTGCGCTTTTCCTGGCGTCGGGAGGAAGCGTATGAAGCGCGGATCTGCCGAGTCGAACGGAGTTCTGGTTGATACCAACGTTCTCATCGCAGCGCGTGGATTTGACCGCGATCCCGTTGCGGCACGGAGCGCGAGAGGCGCGTTGACGGCCGTTAGGAAATGTGGGGTCCTTCCGACTCAGGTGCTCGCCGCATACGCCGCCGTAGCCATCCGCCATGGACGCGCTGTCCTATTGGTTCGTCAGGACGTCGTAGATCTTGCAGCGACCTGGCGGATCGTCGGTCCAGACTCGGACACGGTGCCTTTGGCTTTAGAAGGGGTCGCACGTTACGTCATGAGCTTTTGGGACGCGATGTTGTGGGCAACAGCCAAGCAACACGACCTCCCAGCCATCTTAAGTGCTGACGGCCCAACCGGCACCACCGTTGGCGGCATCTCGTATCTATCGCCAGCAAGCCTCGAGAACGCCACCTAAAAGCGTGTATATCTCGACGGTTTGGCAAGAGCTCAGCTCGGGGCGCTTACCTCGGTGGTTGGAACTCAATTCAGTGCTTGGTGCAGCAGAGGATTCACGGCAACAAACGCACGACCCGCGCGCGCCAGAAGACGAGCTTTGCTTCCCAGGCGGGTTAAGGGTGTCCCATCCTGCTCCACCCGCATGACGAGTCCGACGTCTTCCAGCGTTCGCGCCGTCGCATATTCTCGGCAACGCGCGTGAGGGCACACGTACTTCGGTTCACAACGCGTGCAGGTGCTTGTGTATGGGTTCTTGCGATTCTGGGAGGCGCACCGAGCCTTTGGTCGGCGCCAGGCTTGTTAGGGGAGCGAGTGCCAATGGGCCAGCCAGTCCGCGGGCGCCACGACGTTGGCGCTCCCGCGCGTGTCCGGGGGGTAGTGCCGCAGATTTCCCGTGATGAGATCGACTCCAGGCCCCCAGGCGATGGCAACTTCTAAGAACATGGCATCGTCGGGGTCCGGTAGGGAGACGGAGACGCGACCGGCATTTACTGCGTAGCCCGATCCCCTGATGAACTCGAGGAGAATGGCTACCCGCTCTGCGTCAAACCCAAACCTGGGCCTAGCGAGAACCTCGCGGTACTCGGCCAGGATGCGACTGTCGAGGCCCAATACAACGTCCCCCGCCAGGACCAAGCCAAGGACTGCCGCAGGGGGTCCGTGCGGTGTCAGTAGTCCCGAAACCACAACGTTGGTGTCGAGTACGATCCGTGCCTGTTCGGTATCAGGCACCGTGGCGACCTTGACGCTCCCGGCGCACGACCCGGATCTCGGATCCGATCTCGTCGTCTGTCATCGACGAGCGACCCGACCGGACGCTCCCGTCCTGAAGGGCTTGCAACGCCAGCTCAGCCCTCGCCCGGCGTACCGCTGCGACATCGGCTTCCAGCGAACTCTCGGACGTCCGGGTGATGAGGGCGATAGGCTTTCCGTTCGACGTAACGACGACCTCACTGGCCGTTTCGAGTGCATCCCAGACTTCCCCCAGGCGTTCGCGGAGGGCGCGAACTGACACCATCCTCACGGGAAACACCTCCGTTCCCTCTATCGTGTACACAATATAGCACTCAGATGTGGTCATCGGAAGTGGCAAATCCCCAACCGGACCGAGACCTGCCAGGGCACGCTGCAAAGTCTAGGTTTTGGTCAAGCCTGGCCAAGCTCCTTCGGATTGGACCCCCATATTCACGGCCGTTCTACGTCTGCCATGGCCCACACAACCGCACGGATGTCGATTCGCTCTGCCCCTGCGGCGCGTTCTTCTCGTGGGCGCAAGTACTGCCTCTAACAGCAACTGCACCCAGAATGCCGGGTCGGTTGAAAGGGGTGACGAATGCGCTGGAGGATGAGATCTTCCACCGACCGGTGGACCTGGGGGTCGGAGCACGTTGTCACATATATCCGGCAATCTGCCCTGGAGAGCCTGAGCCCGCTCTCCGTCTGCCACGGCCCAATCTAACAGCGGATATTACGACTGTACACAAAATGGCAAGGCTATAATGTATGTTGTCGTCGATGCCGCCCGTCTCGAATCGCCCTGCGTGCCACTCCACCGCCCCTGAGCCAACTTTTAGCCCATAGGTAGGTGGCAACCCAGCCCAAAACCAAGCCGGGGACACCGAGTTCACGAAATATCCACAGGCGATTTCGAATCGAGTAATAAGTATACAGAGACGGGCTGTTGCCAGGTGTTCCGGCGACTTTATGGTTCACCAGGGCGGCAGGCCATACAATTACGGGTATTCCTAATCGCCGAAGTCTCGCGCTGTATTCCACATCCTCGTAATACATAAACAGGTCATCTCGCCACGGTCCGACGCGCTTCCAGGCACCAACAGGTAACAGCAGAGCGCATCCCGTGGCGACCTCGGTCCGTCTCGGAGATGCCGGCTCATCGACGTGGTGGCGACTGTTAGCTTTACACCACTCGAAGTATCCCCCACTAAACCACATTGCCCCTTCGAAGGTTCGTATGATCGGGCTTATCACAGTGCCCCGGGGATTGGCTTGGACCGCCGCACCCAACTCGGCCAAGCAGTCCGGGTCAAGAACAGTGTCGGAGTTAAGTACTAAAACGTGGGAAATCGTCACGCGATCGTTCATGGCCACGTCAAAGCCTTTGTTGACTGCCGCCCCGTATCCGAGATTCTCGCTCAGCGACACCACACTGGCTAGTTCCTCTCGCCCGAATACAGGCCCAAGGTCTTCTGGATTGGAGGCATTATCGACGACAACAACGCCGATGTTGGACCAAAGTGTGGTGCGGCGTGCCGCCGCCTCAATGCTTCGTAACAAGTTGTCGAGATCTGTTGCACCATTATGAAACGGAACGATAACCGCGAGCGCGGCGGGGTAACGGGGAGTTTCCGATTCCGTCAGTTCCATCCGCTAGTTAACCATTCGTGGAGACGGTCAAAGGAATGGTCCCACGAAAGCGAGCTTGTGTCCGCGACGGCCCGTCGGCCCAGTCGCTCTGCCAACTCTGGGTCATCCACAAGCCGCAAGACCGCAGAGACTAGACAGTCATGAGTAGGCGGGACCAGCAGACAATTTTGCCGGTCCTTCATGATCCAGTCCTTCGAGGGATGGACATTGGTTACCAGGGCAACGCCAGAGGCCATAAGTTCCAACGGGATGTAAGACGTATGAGGCGAAAACATTAGTACAAGTCCCACATCCGTTCCCCGATAAAGGTTCCCTGTCTCCTCAACCGTCAAGCGCCCCAAGTTCTCCATCCCTCTAGATACTCCGAAGCGACGCGGGCTCCACGGCTCCCCGGCAGACACGATTCGAACATTTGGGCGCAGTTGCTTAATTCTCTTAAGAACCGCGACTGCCAGCGCGAAGCCATTTCGGTCTATCGTAGGGCGCCCATAAAAGAACACGGTAACTATGTTCCGCCGTACAGATCTCCCTGAAGAGTGAAAGACGTCGTGGTCGATCCCAGGAACAAAGGCGACCGAATCAAGTGCAAACTTCGACGATAGAAAGTCGCGTAATCCAGGAGTGTTCACTATGGCCTTGAATCCCATCCTGTAAGTGGCCTCTACCAGTGCTCCGATCGAACCCGCGGGAAGGAACGCCGCTTCAAAATCCTGAATAAAGTAATATTTGCGGTTGACAGATGTCAAAGTAGAACCCGCGATAAGATACACACTCTCCCAGGCCGTGGCAACCACCGCATCCGCCACCGGAAGGTCATCATCACCCAAAAACAAGATGTCCTCAACGGGCAGTTCCACATACCTTCGGATGGCGTCGCGAATCCGCCCCTTGTGGACTCCGGGCTGTGGCCGGCCATGGTCCAGGTATGTAAGGAGCACGACACGGAGCTCCGTGCGCCTTTGCAGCGCTTCGACAGCACGATAAATAGTCCGCAAGCCGCCGTAAACAGCTGGAAACCACGGCACGACCCAAACTATGACCTGCCGGTCATCAACAGCAAGCGCGGAGGTCTGCCGCACGTCGTGGTAGTGAGACAACTCTTCGATGAGCTGGACCTCATTGCGCAGTCGGTTTTGGGTTGCCCAGCGGGAAACACCTCTGTCGACGGCTATCTTGAAGGCCCCGCGCACTCCACGCTCCTGCACAAGGCCGATGCCCTTCATCAACCGTTCGCGCAAGGCGTCCCCTCCACTCCCGTCGCCGAATACGACTCCCAAACCGAGATGTACAAAAGCACTTCATACACGAGACCCAAGAAGGAAGCCACCAAACCTGGGTACCCATCCAAAAAGCCGAATTCTACAATATAATACTTGCCGAATCGGTACAGGGGTCGCCAAAGGATGTTCCAGCGACTCCGCTTCCAACCGGAAAGACCTTCGCTTTCGACATGTACATAGGCCTCTGTCTTACGTAGCCATTGGGCGAGGGAATCAACGGTCCGGTGCTCTATAACCCCACTGAGACGACGCACGGTCGTCAAAGACGCGTCACCTGGTCGTTCATGGACGCGCCCAATCCACTTTAGCCGCCTGTGATGGAGCCTCAGACAAGTCTCGTGGACAAACAAGTGTTTCAGCGGCCAATTCCAGATGAACGTAAGTCGTCGGACAGAATACACTTGAGCTTCGTCAGTGCCAACGAACTCGCTGAGTTGCTGGGCGAGATCTCGCGTTATAAATTCGTCGGAGTCCAGATGGAACACCCAAGGATGTTTAGCATGTTGAACCCCATAATTTCTCTGAGCCGCAAAGCCGTCGAGCCGTTTGACCAGCACCGACACACCTCTGGGGGTCGGGGAGAGGCCGAGGCGATCCGCATCTCCCGGGGCGCCGTCCACGACGACGACAACGTCATTCGAACACTGCCTGGCAGACTGCAACGCGCGCAAAAAGTGACGCGAGGGCACCTTTACGAGGATCACAATGGAGATGCCACTACAGTCTGTAGTCTTATGAATCATGTGCTTCTGCAACCCCCCGCGACCTGTCGAACATCAAGGCAGAAAGTCCCCCCATAACCATCCAGGCCAAACCGCATGGCGTGTCGCCCAATATCTCGATCGAGACTGGGGTGGTTGCAAGCAAGGCGAGACACAGTGCTAACAGTCCGGATTGCCCAGTTCGGGCGGCGTTTATGGCCGTGGACACCATCCACGCCAAGAATGCTACCAAAGGCACTGCCCCGATCGTCCACCACATCCATAAGAACCCTTCTGGTGAAGAGAGGCCTGCAGGTAGGCCAAACCCCAGAGGGTGTGTGAACAAAGTGGGCAAGCTGTTCAAGGCATTTAGATGCGCTAGGGCGTTTCCGTTCCTGCCGTTAAACGTGTCGCGAATCACCTTACCGAAAATCACCAGTGTAAGCGCTACCCCGACCGCGATTACAGTCTTGGAAACCGAACGACGCATCTCGCGGTCGACGGCCATGAGGACCATTGCCGCCACGAGTACCATCAACAATCCGGCCCTTGTATAGGTCACAAAAATACCTATCAAGAGGACGAACAGTCCGCAGGCGAAGAACATTGACCGCCGACGCGACAGCTGACCTATCCTGATTTCACGCTGATAGAGCAACATAAGACAAATCACTCCAACGCCTAAGCTATAGCCTGCGGCGAGGGGATCACCATAGATAGAAATAGCGCGTCTTACCACATGGGTTCCGAAAGTTTCAAACATGTTGCTGGGCAGTCCGAAGGCTACGGACGTAATGGGAACGTGCTTCACCACGATCCAGTAGCGCCCCAGACCCCACCACACCCAAAGAGATGAGGGGAGCTTAGAATCCAGTATGGCCCCAAGACCCCCGATTATAGAAATTGTTACAGCCACTCTGAGCAACAGCCTCAATCGGTTCTGGTTACCGCGAGTAAACATCCGACCTGCAACAAAAAACAGCGGCGGAACCAATAGCATTCGGATGTCACTTAATAGCGCAAATAGAGTGGCCCCGTCGCGTCTTGCGACTGCAAATACAACGGCGCACGTGGCGTATATGAATAAGCCCTGAGATCTGGGGAAACTCTGGATGCGCACATGGAGGGAGACTGCGTCCCGATAAAGACTGCCGAAAATGAAGGCTATTGTTAGGAACTCAGAGGTTCCGAGAAGTCCGGTCCAAACGGCTGCAGGCACCTGAGGAAGTCGCCCAAAAAGAAATGGCACCAACACATTTTGGACCGCTTCCCAAGCGGCAGCTACGATCAGAATCCTTTCCCGAACCGCGATCGCCAACCCAGACACTACCACCACAGCAATTATTCCCACGGACACGCCGATAGATTTTACGGCTAATCCTCCGATAACAACTCCTGCGAGGACGGCCCAAGTCCAGGGGCGCCGCACCAAAGACACTTTTACCGAACGAATTGACACGGCGTTCAATCGTGAGCCTCCATTGCATGTCTCTGAACCCCACTGTTCAATCGCTCATTTCAAGTAGGCTGCGTAGGCAGCCGAAGTCTCTTCAGCCATCCTTTGGGCGCTCAAGTATTGTGAGCGTTGCGCAGCATAAGCTTGCCACCTGACTTTGCTAGCAGGATCTTCCAGCAGTTGAACAAGCCGCAGACCAAGAGCACTCGCGTTCGGACTGGCCAGCACCCACTGCCCGTCTCTACCGATCAGTTCCGGGATACCCCCGACATCCGAAGCAACAATTTGCTTTCCCGCGTGCATGGCCTCTGCGATGACCAGCGGGGAAGGATCTTCCCGAGACGGAATTATCACAACGTCTGACATACGAAAGAGGCCGGCGATATCACGGACCCTGCCAAGCATTACGACATTTTGAGTCCACCCAAACCGGTCTATCGCCATAGCGAGTTTTGGTTGCAGCGACCCAGCCCCTGCCATCAAGAGTTGTGTACACGGGAACTCTGGGAGAACGTAACGCAGTGCGCCCAAGGCCAAGTCCGCCCCCTTTCGACGCGAAAGGCTTCCGACGAATGCCACTACGGGCTTACCGCCCATGTCAAGTCGAAATTCACCGAGATGGCGTTGTGTGAACGAGGGATCAATTCCATTTACGACTACTACATAGCGACCTCGAAGACGGAGCTTCCTAACGGTGGCCTGGCTGACTGTAATGCTCAGATTCGCGAGCGCATGCATGGCTCTGGACTTCACGGGCTCGAAATAATTGTGCAAGGAGACGACTATGTTGCGAGCGTCCTTTTTTGCCCTCCTAGCCAAGTAAGTCGGCGCCAGCTGGTGTGCGTGGATAACGTCGAAATTCCGCATCGACTGTCTTACAATCGCTACCGCGTTCCCCATAGAGGCGCGATGCGCAAACGCCGTTCGACCAACATCCAGTGTTATACACTGGACTCCCCGTTGTTGAAGATAGCGGGTGAATTCACCTTCTCGTCCTGCAACGGCTACATAATTCCCTGATTGTGCCTGAGCAACACTCAAGTTTACCACCATATTGGTGATCCCGTTGCCGACATCCTCAAGCGTGCCCAATAAATGTAGGATCCTCATAAAGCAGAGGCCGTGGAATATAAGATGGTGGCTAGTCGCTCCGCAGCAAGATCCCAACTCATCCGATCGGCCTGGTCCGCGGCACGTTCCACGATAGAGAGGGCCTCACTACGCGACATCTCGGCAACGCGATGCAGGCCGCACGCGATGCTTCTAGGGTCCTCTGGTCGAACTCGCACGTAAGCTTCTCCCAAGGCCTCTCTGTACGGCGGGATGTCAGACCCAACAACCAGACAACGATACCGAGCAGCCTCTAAGACAGGAAGGCCTAGTCCTTCATACAGCGACGTACTGACGAATGCTGTCGCCTGCCTAAAGAGCCTCTCCAGCACTGTATCATCGACGTAGCCCAAATACTCGATGCCTTGACTCGGGACAAGGTCCTGTCGCCATCCCCGTCGTCCGACTACGACGAGTCTTCCTCCCCATTCCACTCGGCGCCGAAAAAGTTCCCACCCTTCGATTAAGGCGGCCATGTTCTTACGTGGCTCCAACGTGCCCACTGCTAGAAAGTAGGGGACCCGCGTCACTTCTCGAGGGGAGATGTCCGGGAGAGCGCGGTGTCCTGGACCACCGCCCAAAACCGTTACCGGTACTCGGGGATTGAGGACAGATATGATCTCACTTGCCGAAAAATTCGATACTGTAACAATATGTCGCGTAACGTGCCGGGAAAGGCAAAGCGTGGTTAGGGGCTTCCCGTAAAACGTAACTCCCGCAGACGACCATTCGGGATGTCGCCACGGAGAAACATCGTGGACGAGATAGGTTGCAGGCCTCCCTAGGCATACCGGTGCCCCCACCGATGCCAACAGGAGAACCTGCGGGTTCACCCGCCTTACGACTCCCGGGAACCATAGCTGTTGGGCTACTATCCGAGCCTTTGGCCCAACTATCTCTTCGTTTACTGACTGTTGAAAGCTAACAACGGAACGCGCGCGCGCTACCACAACACGGATGCCGTGGTCTTGTAACGCATGCAGCAACTCGGCGAGATAGCGCTCCATGCCCGTCCCTACAGAACCCAAATACGTGGCGTCAACTAGTAGCGTGAGCATTTCTCATACTCTATTATGACCCTGATCCATGTCAGTGACAGGCTCGGTTTTTTGGTGAGACGCCATTGGGCGATCGCCATGACTCCACACCAGCGGTAAGAATCGCCAGTCCCGTCCGAGATACCTTGCCCCTAGCCGAATCGGATCGTGCATTAACCTGAAAGCCCACTCGAAGCCATGGTCTCTCATAAAGCGCGGTGCTCTGCGGGCATAACCGCTGATGAAGTCGAAGGAAGCGCCCACTCCCATCACGACAGGGGCCCCCAGGAGATCTCCGTATTCGGAAAGCCACTGTTCTTGCAGGGGTGCTCCAAATCCAGCCAGGACTATGTCGGGTCCGAGATCGCGGATCTGCCTCGCTAGCTGGCGGCTCTGGGAGAAAGACTCTAAGACCATTCGGCTCGGTGAGAACGTACCCACAACGCTAGCTTTCCAGTTCTCAGTTTCACTCAAATGGCCCACAGCAGCCGCAACCCCTGGCTGCCCTCCCGCGAGGACGATCCGACAAGGGAACTTTTCCAGCAACAGAGTCGTCAAGTCTACTCCTGTGACTATCTCAACCTGAACACCTCTCCGGCGAAGTACCCAAACTATTGGCATACCGTCTGGTACCACGAGGTCAGCCCTTAAGATTAGTTCGGCAAACTCCTTGTCCATGTGAGCTAGAACCATGTGGTCGACATTTACTGTATGAACTCGGAGTGTGCGGTGGCTCCGAACAGCCTGTTCGATCTCTTCAAATGCGTCCTGCGTACTAATTGCGTCAACAGGAAGCCCCGCCACGTAATGACGGCTAGAACCCTCTCTCATTGTCCGCGCCTCATATTTCGCCATTCGATGTCATCCGTGTCACGCGACACTGAAGTCCACAGACAACACCATGCGC
>JAJZKY010000086.1 GCA_021803885.1 Planctomycetota bacterium | reverse complement strand
TTCGCCGTAATCTTCCGCCCGTACATCTGTGTGATGTTGCCATGTGCATCGAGAATCGGTATCACCACGCACCCGTTGAGATGCTCATGACCGCTGGCCCGCAATATCCCCAGTTGCTGCAACTGCCCCTTGAGCCGCCGGCCCGCCGCCGTGGTCGCCGGAACCCGATACCCCAGCGTCCGGTTGGCATAGCCGATATGGAACACTTTGACCGCCTCGGCATTCAAACACTTCCGCCGCTGCAGATACTTCATGGCCTTCGGATCATTGCAGAAGCTCTGATGGTAAAAATCCGCCACGTGCTTCAGCAGCATGTGATCCGCCATATCCCCGGTGGGTTCCGCCAACACCGCATGCGCTGTGCCCCGGCGTGTTGTCATCACCGGTGCCGCCGGCGGGGCCAGTCCCAGGCGTTGCCGCAGGGTCTCCACCGCGTGCCGGAAGCTTTTAGCTTCATATTTCATCACCAGTTGAATCACATCCCCACCCCCGCAGCCCGCCAGACAGTTCCACAGGTTCTTTGACGGCGTGATCCCGAAGCTCGGATCGTGATCATCATGGAACGGGCACAGCCCCATCAGGTTGTCCGGCCCCATGACCTTCAATTCGATCCCGTAGTCCCGGCACAGGTCCTCCACCTTCACCTGGCTCTTGATCCGCTGGAGTTCCTCTTCCGGAATGCGGGCCATGTTGTGCTCCTTGCATGAAAAACCGCGTGGTTATTGGGCTTTCTGAATCACCCTTGCTCAAAACCCTTTAAAATCGCTGTCAAGCGCTTGCTGGCAAAAATTTTCGCTGCCCATATAATATAGACATTGTCTATAACAATGCAAGGCATTATGTATGAACCAGATAATCAGCGGCTATCATCCTGGTATGACGATAGCCGGAAGACCAGCTAAACAGCCCCGTACACCCTTCGGTCAGCGCATGGCTGACGCACGCGAGAAGGCCGGACTCACACAGGCCCAGGTCGCCGAGAAGCTCGGCGTTACTCAGCCCGTTGTGGCCTACTGGGAACGTGAACCCGTGGCACTGCGGCCCGAACAGATACTCAGGCTGGCCGAGGTGCTCAATACCAGTATCGACGTACTGGTGGGCAACCCCGCCGCCGTCAGTCGACGCGAAGGACCGACGGGAAAAGCTAGGTTGTTTTTCGAAGAGGTTTCCAAACTGCCACGACGCCAGCAGGAAAAGATATTCGCCCTCCTGCAGCCCTTTGTCGATCAGTATAATCAGGCATCATAGACGGGACGGCGTGAATACGGGCAGCTATACGAAAAGGGCCGGGCCGGGTGACGCAGCATTTCAGCAGTATCGTGGTGGATATCGTCAAGCTGCGTGACTATTGCCTCAGCGAAGTGCATCCCCGCGGACGCCACAAGGCCCGGATGTTTCGCTCCCGGCTGGGATTGACGGACCGCGACGCCCCGTGGCTTCGCCAGGCTCTGCTGGATGCCGCCCATAACCGGCAGAAAGATTTGCAGCCGGTGGATGCCGATCAATACGGCCAACGCTATGTGCTGGATTTTCCGCTGATCACGGTGGCCGGTGCCGCGATGATCCGCTCCGCATGGATCGTTCGAACCGGAGAAGATGTGCTAAAATTAACCAGTTGTTACGTGTTGAGGAGTCGACCATGACCCATGCCCGCCGCAGTCCAACATCCGCCATTCATCTGCTTGATGTCGTCGCCTTGACCGCTGATCGGCCCGACAAGGGCCTCCTGCGCGGCCAGGTGGGAACGGTCGTTGAAGTCCTGGCCCCCGGTGTATTTGAAGTCGAATTCACAGACGATCAGGGCAAAACCTACGCCCAACTGGCCATCCCGGAACGTCAACTGCTGACTCTCCATTACCAGTCTCTGCAGGTCGCGTGAACATTGAGTCTACACGCCGATGGGGTCGGGCGGATTGTTGTCGCTTTTACCTCCAAGCGCAAGGCCCGGTGGGGACCCGGCCGCGAAGGCCGCGGTAGCGGCCCGCGGACGGTCCCACCGCCTTCACTTGGCTACTTATCTTTAACTGTCTCAAGCCGCTGAAATCAAGGCTTTTTGTATTCTCAGGACCGACCTTTTATTCGCGTATGCGTTGTTGGGCCGCCGGAAAGGACGGGCTTTCGGCACGCGGAATGCACCCGCCGACACCCCATCAGGGGGAGAGCGGGGCAAGTCGCCCCCGCGGCGAGGGAGCGGAACCCGCAAGAATCCCGATAAGCAAACGGGTTTCCCGTAAATGTAGGATAAGCCAGCGCATACAAAATTCCAGGTTCTGCTCCTTTATCTTGCGCTCAGCCGCCTGCATTCTTCCATTATGCCACGAACATACTCGTCGCGGTGGACCTCGTCATCTTCATATTCACTGGCGAGGCCAACGAAGACCGTTAGCTGCTTGAGTTCTGGAAAGCGAGACCGTAATCCCCAAATCCGGCGTGCTCCATCGTACGGCTCGCAGCGTCCAGCGAGCACCTCCTGCGCGATGATCTTGGCCGTAGCCAAGCCAGCCTCCGGTGGCGTGGGAATTACCAAGCCCAGTTCGCTGACCGATCTCTCAAACAGATTCCGGACCATTTGTGGTGGGTCGGCCCTTCCGCAGCCGGCGAGCTGCCGCAGGGATGGCGAGTCATAGCCAGCTTCGAGGGCATCTAAGCCAACCGTCGGCAGGGCGTCCGAAAATAGCCCCCCCAGAGCGTAAACCAATATCGCCTCCTTAAGTTGCATTTCGTGAGTCTCCGCTCAGTGGCCCGTAATTTTCGTCTTTATCTCTACAACTTGTCCGGTTCTGGCGTTCTGGTACCAGTGCGTCTCGAAGTTGTTTCCGCCCGGCGTCTGCACCCCGTGAGCGTCACTGCTCTCGCCTCCCATCTTCGCCCAATCCCCGGGATTCCCACCGTACTGGTCCGCCAACCGCTGCGCGTCGCGCAACGGAGTGCCCGTGCCTGCACCCGCGATCGGCTGACCTTCGCCAGCCAGAGCTTGGCCCAATTGCTCCTCGCTCGTTAGTTGACGAGCCAAGTTCTCGCCTTGAATTGCGCTATTAGCCCCGGCCGCTGTACTCTCTGCGGCTTACCTAAAGTCGAAGGTATAGCACCATGCCAAAGCCTTTAGCACTTCCTCCGTAATCTCAGGATGTTTTGCTCTAAATTCCTCCGTTGCTATTTTACCCATCTCTACAAGGTCAGAGGCGGTATATTTCGCATCAGACAAATAAAATTCATCCATCAAGGACTTAATTGCCGGTAGCAACTCTGCGGCAATTTCAGCGCCAAAGCGAGAAACCACTGCCGCGTCATCACGTCTGGGCATTCGGTCTTGACCATAAGCGGTCCATACGAGGACCGCTTCGACAAACACTGGAGAACTCCACTGAGTTACCGCGACCATAACAGCACCTCCTGCCCGGTTTCGGGGTTAATGCTGGTGATTGAGTTAACGTTAGGGTTTGCCCGCAGAGCAGGGTACTCAACTTCCGCCCAAATAGAATTCAACCTAACGGCATTGCCTTGCAACACCCTTACACTGCCACTAGCCCCTGCGGCAAATTCTTGGGACGCCTGGCGCCATGCTGCGACCGACGCCGGGTCCGCCGGATCCCAAGTGGGCAGGCTAATTCCCCGTGCAGCTACGGTTGATTCCAACGTGGCACCGGAATTTTCGCCGGCCCACTGCGCGGCTGTGCCCTCTCCATTTCGGATGCCTGACCAAAAAACGGCCTCGTTCGCATTTGTGGCTAACCCTGTATTCTCTGCGGCAAAAGGGGAGTGGTCGGTAGATACGCACCGCCCCGAAGTCGTTGGAACGAGCCAAGGGACCATCAGGATTGCGAGTAAAACTCGTTTTACAACGATAGTTCCTCCAGCCATTTCTTAAAGTCAACTTCACCGTAAAGGTAACTCTTCATGTCAGCGACGGCATCCGCCATAACAAGCGTTTCCAAAGCACGCGACACAACCTTATCAGGAATCTCAAGGCCGTCATCTAGCGTGTACTTGGATGCCCATGCCGAGACTTCCTCGCGTGTCTTTGTTCCCGCAATTAGCGCCCGCAGTTGATCGGCAACATCTTGACGAATAGGAATCGTAGTCATAATCAGCGTCTCTCCACGTACTTACCGTTGGCGTCAAAGATGAAGTGGTTTTGTTCGTAGATCGGTGGTTTGGGAGCCACGCTCCTTACGGTGCCTGCCTGGTCAAGCGTCTCCATCCAAGTTCGGGTGGCGTTTGTTGCTGAATCCCATTCACGAACAAGACGAGCCCCCGCCATCTCGCCGAGGGTACTGGATGGCCTGAACTCACCGTAAAAGCGATAACGTCCGTTCTCAAGTAGGCGAGTGCTATCAGCACCATATTTCGCCGCTTGCCGGTAGAAGTCCTTGAGTTTGGCGTATTGCGCAGCGTTTGCCGTACCTTCGGCGATGGTTATATTCTCTGCGGCAAGAGAAAAACCACTGGTGCCGTCGTACCGCGTGCTGCCGTCATACACTGTGCTCGGTTGCAATCGTACCGGTGGGTCGCGGCCAAAGTGACTGTTGGCGGGGCGGACGCTGACGATAGTCTGCTGGCCGTATTGGGCCGGATAAGCAGTGCACGAAACTCCGGGCACATACGTACCCAAAACCAAGCCGGTCGCGATGCGGTTTTGGCGTGCGCCGGGAGCATCTGATTTTCCGATGCAGGCAGACCATCCATAGCGATTCAGGTAGCCGGCGTTTTGAGCCCCGGATTTTGCCGGCACGATGGGGGTTGCCGCCGCACGACTTTGTACCGTGCGATTCCAATGAACCGGGATCGCCGATGCGGCCGGAGCGGCTATTGCAAATAAAATGGATAGCAGTGGAGCCATCCACGCGGCAAGCCACACGTTTGTCCGGGATGCAAATAGTTCTTTTCTGCGCACTGGCATAATCTTTATTTTACCCGATTGCCACATACTCGCCGGCGGAACAATTCCTCAACGGCCCATGGGTTATTTGCGACCGAACTCGCGGATCAACTCGGGGTGCCGGTCCAGAAGCCCCAGCAGTCGGAGTGCCGGGCCTGAAGGTTGCCCACGCCCCTGCTCCCACGCATGAATAGTGCGAACAGAGGCATTCATCACCCTGGCGAAGACCGCCTGACTTGCCCGCACTTTTTTCAGGCGAATCGCAGCAATCTGCCGGGGCGTTAACGGACGCGGCGGGTCAGGAAGTTCGACATCGCGCACGGTAACAGTGGAATTCGCCCCCTGCGCCCAGCTTAAAGCCTCTTCCAATCCCGTCTTGATTTCGTCAAAATATTGGGTGTCCTTAGCTTTTTTCATCATGATATCCTTGTGTATTAAAGCGCCGCAGCATTTGGGCATCCAACCTGGCCTTCAAGTCGGCCAATTCCTGGAGTTGGGCCTGCGTAAGATTTTCTTTAACATTCTTGGCAAACGCCGCCACCAGAAGACATACGCCGACGCCCGCATAATCAGCGAAAAGCACCCGGACCCCGCCGCTTTTTCCGCGTCCTTGCGCTGCGCAACGGATTTTACGCAAGCCGCCCGAACCTTTTACCAGGTCTCCCTCGCCCTGCAATATGCTTCTTTGCATCGTAAGCAGAGCATCATCTGACACTCCGTTCGATCTAAGTACCCGCGTAACTCCGGCAAATTCCACAAACGTGCGTTTCATCCATTGTTCCTATGCCATTTTATAGCATAGAATACGCCCCGTTGCAACCAACGATCCGCCTTCGGCATTTTGCCGCTGGGCCGAATTTACTTCCGCAGCTTATCGCTTCCCACCAACTGACTTCAACAAACTCAGGCGGTCGGAGCGGCAATCGTGGATAAAAGAATAATCGGCGCGAAACACAATGGGGCCGTCAGCGCGGCCAAGTTTGAACGAATGGGTTCGGTTTTCGTGGTTGTCATCAATGCCGGTTTAAGCCCGTGTCAAATCAGGCCTCGAAGGGACAACGGGCCAAAGTCTTATTTCGCCTCTTGATTCCAAGGTCCCACCCCCACTCCGATATAATCCACATTCCTCAATGATTTCGTTGACGCAATGGTCGGCTTTTGGCCATCCAGCCCCCGTCCGCTGCTTGGCTACTTATCCAATTGTCGCAAGCCGTTGGAATCAAGGCTTTTTGTATTCTCAGGGCTGATTTGTTATTCGCTTATGCGTTGTTGGGTCGCCGGAAAGAATGGAAGTCGAGCTCGCTCCGATACACAAAACGCACCCGCCGACACACCGCATCAGGGGCAGAGCAGCACAAGTCGCCCACGCGGCGAGGGAGCGGAACCCGCGCCGCCTGACGGGTGCCACAGGCGATGATCGTGCACCGTGGCGCATTCCCGATCCGTCGGGGCGGCTAAAAAAACCATCGACGTGCAAGCATCCATGAAGCCCCATTCGATGCTACAGCACGATTCCTGCCTTAGTTCTTAGCATGAAGTGCGGGGAAAAGCCGCTTCACCCGGTCCATTCTCAACGCCGAAAGCCGTGCGTGTGTTTCCTCGCGTTGGCCCGGATTGAAACGGTCGAGAATAGCCTGCCAGTTCGTTCTAATAAATGCAATCTGCTCCGATAACGGCAGCACATCCTCACCAAGGCCGACCAAGAGATCGCGGAGTATCCCAACATCATACCATTCATCGGGGCGAGCGGCGTCCGCAACGCCCACCGTCCAGAGGCTTCGATCTGACACTAAACGAATCCGGACGAAATCGTTTCCGTATTGCAAACAAGTGTTGCCAAAGAATGCGAGATCCGGCCCTTTGCAGGATTGGCAGGCTAGCCCCTGTTCTTCCAGGAATGCTTCAAATCTCGTGACGGGTTCGGGTATTGCTGGGAACATAATATCACCTCCCCATCGGCGGAATTAGGCTAGTGCGGTCGGCGCTGATCTGATAGCCTCTGCTCGTGAGATACTGGATTTCCTTGGCGGTGTAACTGCTCGGATCGACCTTCTCAATTGGTGTCGCTAACCGGAAGGTATCCCCCCGCGCGATCGCTTCGTCCAGGAATTTTTGATTAGCGGCCCACCGCTGGGTCTCGCTCATCGCATTCCATTGCTCGGTTGGAATGCTGAAGTAATTGGCCTTTAAGTCTTTGGCCATATTGACATAATCGGGGTAGTGCCCGATGACCGAGGCACCTGCATTCTCTGCGGAAAGAGTATCATCCAGCGCCAAATCGTATCGGCCAATGGAGTTTTCCCATTGCAGATCAGGGGTTTGCGAGCTTTGCGTCAGGCGCAATAGCACTGCGGCAACGGAATTTTCCCCGGCGCGGTTTTGGGATGTACGGCCCCGACACACCGGAATCACCGACGCCACCGGAGCGGCTAGAGCGGCTAAAAGAATAAACAGCACCGCCAGCCATGCGGCGATTTTCCCAGGGAATATTTTTTCTTTAGCGGCTGACATGACGGATAGTTTACCCATGATGCGGCAAGTTGTCAGGATGGCGATGAATTGGACGGTTGGTCGGATGATGCGGAGTCGGCTGCCGGCGTGCCGGTGGGCGCATGATCCGCCGACGGCGCTGTGGTTGGTTGCGTCCTGCCCGGCGGAGCCGACGCCTTCTCCAGCCGCGCCGGATGCGCCAGGGAGTGAATCTCTTTGAGCTTGCGAATGGACACCTGGGTATAAATCTGCGTGGTCGATAACTCCGCATGCCCCAGCATCGCCTGGATAAATCTTATGTCCGCTCCGCCCTCCAGCATCAGCGTGGCCATGGTGTGCCGGAACAGATGGCACGACCCGGTCTTGCCCAGTTCGGCCTTTTCCACATACTCCCGCACCATCTGCGTCAGACGGTTGGGCGAGAAGATTTCCCCCTGGTTACTCAGGAACAAAATCCCCTCATCCGGCTGGCGGGCCAGCGTGGGTCGCACTTCGATCACATACTTGTCAATCCAGGCCAGGGCACGGGCCCCGATGGGAATCATGCGGTCTTTTTTCCCCTTGCCCTGGCGGATCATGATCGTGCCGCGTTCAATATCCAGATCGTAAAGCTGCAGAGTGGACAATTCCCGCCGCCGCATCCCCGTGGAATAGAATGTCTCCATAATGGCCCGGTCCCGCAACCCCAGGGGATCGGTCACATTGGCCTGGCTCAGAATCCGATCGGCTTCGCTGGCCGTGAGCACATGTCTGGGCAGGCGTTTCTCCAGCCGGGGCATCTCCAGTTCGCCCGCCGGGTTGTACAGCGTGTGATTGTTTCGTGCCGTCCATTTGAAGAAGGCCCGCACCGGAACCAGGTGCGTGAACTGACTGCCGAAGGTCAGAGGCTGGCCATTGTCCTTGCGGTAGTGGTACAGCCAGCGCTGATAGCGTTCCAGCAATGCCTTGGTCACCTGCACCGGCTGGGTGATGCCGCGATCCCGGCACCATGTGACAAACGCTCCCAGATAATGCCGGCGGTTGGCCAGCGTCTGGGCGGAATAATTCTTGACCGCCATCCACTCGAAGAACGCGGCGCACAAGACCGCGAAGCCCTGCGGATCGGACGGATCGCCCGCCGGCGGTTTGACACTGCGGGATTTGCGATGCGCCATGATGAACATCCCCTGGATAAAGGCCGCCAACTTTTTTCTTTAGCCGCTTTTCCCCCGGATCAACACCTTGCGCACTGACGGGCAGCTAAGAGCAGAGCAGCTAAAATAAATAAATAATAAGACCCCACACATATACGCTACGATCAACACATACCCGCTACGACTACGGCACGGCGTATATTTCCCTCCGTGGGCGTGCATTTTCGGCATCCTGCACCGCCGGAGACGGCAAAGCCCCGTCGATATTGGATAAATTCGGTGTCGGGTCGGTGCTCAATGGGGGCACAATGCCACCTCGTTGGGGCCTCAATGGGGCCTCGAACTCCGGTTTTACCCCCTCGAACTTGGTATCGTAGGCGATTTGGCCAAGCTTCGCGGCGTCAATAAGCCCCATCAGGAACGGTTGACCATCAGCGCCCTGGCCGTCATACAGCAGTTCATACACAAAGCTCTGGCCCCGCCTGCCACGGTGCACCAGCACGTATTCCATCTGCGTCAACCGTTCCAGATGCACCCGCACCTGGAAGTCCGTCCACCCCACTGCCTGCCGCACATCCCGCCGGCTGAAGCGGTAATCGCATGGGGCCTGCTTAAGCCGTTTGCATTCTCCGCTGACATGTTCGTGGATCAAAGACAGCAGTCGCCGCGTCTGCGGCGGCAGTTCGTCCAGAGAACGCCCCAGCACCTCCCCGGCGATCCGGTTCGCCGCGGCAATGTCACCCGGCGTGACTTCAATGTATTGCACTTTGCCGATGGCCCTGATGGGCCGCTGGTACTGATGCAATAACGCAATGGCCTCGATCAGCGCCAGGTACTTGGTATGGTCCCGCCGGGTGCGTGTGCGGTCATCCAGGAACGTCAGTTGCCGCGCATAAGGATTGACCACCTGCAATGGCCGCAGCAGCCTTTGGGCGTTGCGGTGCACTGCCAGAATCGCCGCACGCTCCATTTTGCCCTTCAGACCCTCCAATGTCCGGGCCTGGCGCTGCAGATTGTGGATGGCCCGGGTCTGCTGCCGGCTTTCATCGACGCTCAATACCAGGCAGCGGTTTAATAGTTCTTCATCAATATCGATCGCCGTGGTCGTCAGCATGATCATCACCGGCCCGGCCACGTGGTACTCCTGCGTGACCATCCTGCCTGTCTGCGGATCCTTGCCCGTACTGGCGATGGTCAATTCCCCTTCGCTCTGCAAGAGCTTGATCGCATAACCGGCACGGCGCGCGCCTTCCTCCTCCACAATGGCCAGTATCTTGTGTTGCAGATCCATATCGCCCAGGTAATACAGGCTCTGACCGGTCATGGCCGAATACTTGATTCGATGTTCCTCGGGAATAAACGCCAGAATCGCCTCCATGAGGCTGGATTTGCCAGCCGCGCTGGTGCTCTGAATGATCACCGCCAGCGGAGCATCCAGTTTCCGGCTGGTCGCCGCCAGGTAGCCGGTCAGTTTGTTGATTTGTTCGCCCACCACCCCGCAACGGTCAAAATCCGCCACAATACGTTCCAGCAGGTTCGGATCCTTAAGCAACGCCAGGGCCGCTTCCCGTTCGGCTTCGCCGATGACAACTTGTTTCTGCTGTGGCTCAAGGCTTTGGCGGATGCATTGTTCCTGTAATTCCTCCGCCTTTAACAGCACCCGGCCCAGATCGCCCTTGAGCAGATCGGCGTCCAAGTCGGTTTCCCCATGGGCCTGGACGATAAAGCTCTGCCGGTGTTTGGCATTACATAAATCCAGTGTGTCCAGATGGAATTTGTCATTCTCGCCACTGTGCACCAGGATGCGCAACTGCACACGCAATGTATCAAAAGACAGATTCTTCCCGATGCCACGCACCCGCCACTGCCGTTGTCCAAAGGTAAAGATCGCTTCCTCGCCGACTGCCGGCCCGGCCCGGCCTGTGCGGGAATCAGGCGGAGCCTCTGCTTGCGGCGCTGACGCCGGTGTGTTCTCGGGCACGCTTGACACCGGTGCCGTCGGGCTTTTTTCTTTAGCTGCTTCCGCCGGATCGGCGGCCACAGGAGCGGCTAAAGAAGGAGGCCAGGCCGACCCTGTATCCACGGCCGATGCCGGCAATGATTCAATAATATCCGGTTCGCTGTCCGGACTGCACGGCGCGGATTCCAATACGATCGCCAGGGCCGCGGTGGCGTCCCGGTTAGCACAGGCCGCATCGTTGATGTCCTGTCCCGCCGGCAATCTGGCACGCAGCACCGTGATGCCACGGGCGGTAAGCTGTGGCGTCAATCTTTCCGCCGCCGTGTTGCCGGCTTCATCGTTGTCATAGCAGATCACCATGCGCTGCGGCTTTACTTCCTCCAGCAGTTGCCTGTGTGCCGCCGTAAACCCGTTGACTCCGTAACTGCACGTCACGTTGCGGAACCCCGCGCACCACAGTGTCAGGGCGTCGATCAGCGATTCGCACAACAGCCATTCCTTCCGCTGCTTCAACGCCGCAGCATTCCATACCGCCCGATGCTCTCCCGGCAGATACATATGCAACGCCGTACCTTCCCGTAAGTTCGCCGTAATCTTCCGCCCGTACATCTGTGTGATGTTGCCATGTGCATCGAGAATCGGTATCACCACGCACCCGTTGAGATGCTCATGACCGCTGGCCCGCAATATCCCCAGTTGCTGCAACTGCTGGAGGA
>JAJZKY010000085.1 GCA_021803885.1 Planctomycetota bacterium | reverse complement strand
AGCCTTCCTTCATCTCTTCTTCACCCATGCTCGCGATAATTTCCGGATTCACCAAGGTCAGCAGATCATTGCGATTTTCTGAAACATCCACGACAATCAGCCGGTGACCAGCGGCCACCTGCGGCGCGGCCAGACCGATACCGGGTGCATCGTACATGGTTTCCGCCATATCGTCGGCCAGTTGCTGTATCTGTTTGTCCACCCGGACTATGGGCTGGGCCATGCCCTTGAGGCGGACATCGGGGAACTCCAGTATTTTCAAGAGGGGCATTTCGTCACCAATTATTACCATCCGGCAAAAATCGTATCTTGAACTAATACTATTCCTTGCGGAAGTCCGGAGGAGATCATTCATGCGGAAGTACATCTGGCGCAACACCCTATTTTGTCTTGGCCTCAGCGCCATGGCCCCGGTGATGGGGCAAACTGCGCCGTCTGGCATACAACTACGTAGCGAACAAAGTTACACCGTCAAATCCGGAGATACCCTCTGGGGAATCGCCGCACATTTCTTGCAGCATCCCTGGCAATGGCCGCAGATCTGGCATAAGAATCCCTACATCCATAATCCCAATCTCATTTATCCCGGTGATCGCATCGTGCTCACCCATGGGGCCAACGGCCAGCCCGAACTTCGTGTAGAAAGATCTTATGGTTCTCATGCAGCAGGTTCTTCGGTCGTCGAACTTCATCCACAAATGACGGTAGAACCCTTGTCCACCGTGGCTACCGGCGAGGTGATGCCCTTCCTCGGCACGCCGGGGTTTATCGCCAGCAAAAAAGCTTACGATGCACTACCTTATCTGGCGGCCAGTGCCAGCAGCGGCCAGATCGCCTACACCGTGGGCGACAAGCTGTATGCTTCCGGTCTGAAACGGGTCCCGGTGGGCACCCGCTATGGTATCGTCGCTCTTGGGCCGGAACTGCGCCGTCCCGGCGTCGAGAAGCCGCTCGGTTATGCGCTCTACGACCTGGGCAGCATCATCGTACGCAGTGACAGTTCCCATGCCGCCGTCGAGATCGCCGATGCCCGCAGGGAAATCTCGCTGGGCGATCGCCTGATCCCCGAAGCGGGCGCCAAAGTACCGCGTTATTTCCCCAGCGCCCCCGCCCACCCGGTAAGCGCTCGGATCATCGCCAAAATGAGCGACTACCCCGAACTCCTGGTGGGTCAGGCCGTTATCGTGGATCAAGGCCGGGAAGCCGGATTGAGCGATGGTAATCTGCTGCGGATTGAAAGGACCAGGGGAAATACGAAAAATGCCGTGACTGGCAAATCCTTCGCTCTGCCGCCTCAGAAAGTGGGCGAAGTGATGGTGTTTCGGGTATTCCCCACGGTCTCCTACGCCGTGATTACCATGGCAACGCATGGCATCTTGGTGGGTGACAAGCTGGTTAGCCCGCGCCCGGTAACCGCCAGCGACAGCTCCGCAGGAAATAGGTGACAGACCGAGCCTGGCTCGCCCTCAGCCGTATCCCCGGCCTCGGCCCGCTTCGCCAGCGTGCCCTGCTCGAACGTTTTGGTGCGGTGGAGCGCTGCTTTCAAACCGGGGCTGGGGCCTTGCAGGACCTCGGCCTGCAAACGGGACAAATCGCCGCCTTGCAGAAGGCGCCCGAGGACATTCTCACGCCTGCAGACCAGCGCTGGCTGGAAAGTCCCGACACCGACCTCTGCCGCTGGGCCGACGCCGATTACCCGCCCTTGTTGCGCCATATCCCTGACCCGCCCCTGCTGCTCTATTTACGTGGACAGCGCGCCTGCCTGAACCAGGCCATGCTGGCTATCGTCGGCAGTCGCAGTGCCACGGCTACCGGTATCGCCACCGCCGAAGCTTTTGCCAAAAACCTGGGTGAAGCGGGACTTATCATCTGTAGCGGCCTGGCCCTCGGCATTGATGCCGCTGCCCATCGTGGTGCCCTTCACAGCGGCACCGTCGCCGTACTTGGTACCGGTGCCGACCTTATCTACCCGCGTAGTCATCTGCAACTCGCCCGTCAGATTACCGAACAGGGCCTCATCATCAGCGAACAGCCGCCCGATACCGGTCCGCGCAGTGGTCTATTCCCCCGCCGCAACCGCATCATCAGCGGCCTCAGTCTTGGCGTATTGGTGGTCGAAGCGGCAGACGGCAGCGGTTCACTGATTACCGCACGACTGGCACTGGAGCAGGGTCGTGAAGTCTTTGCCATCCCCGGCTCCATCCATTCGCCGTTGTCGCGCGGCCCGCACCGCCTCATCCGCGACGGCGCCAAACTGGTCGAAAGCGCCGAAGACGTCCTCAGCGAACTCGGCCCGCTGTACGCCGTGCTGCGCGGCAGTCAGGCCGCAGCAGACTGGCGGCCGGAAGATTCAACACAAGCTAAAGTTTGGGCCGCCATGGATTTCGACCCTCTCGCCCCGGAACAGATCGCCAGCCGCTGCGGATTGACGCTGACCGAGCTTTCGGCCATCCTCTTGGACATGGAATTACAAGGTTACCTCGCGGCCTGTCCCGGCGGTCGTTTCTGTCGCCTCCCACCGGCTTCCTAAGGCCACGGTATGGAAGACGTCATAGACATCATTAGTTATTTGCTCGACCATCTCGACGACGAAGACGACGAGATGGTCGAAGAGCGTTTGCGCGCCGTCGGTTTTCCGGACGACGATATTCAGCGCGCCCTCGACTGGATGGAAGGCTTCGCGGTAGAAGCGCAAGAGGACACCAGCCCCCGTTCACTGCGCGCCTACCATCCCTACGAACAGCAAAATCTTTCTGTGGCTGCCCGCGGGCAACTCCATGACTGGGAGCGGCTTGGTGTCATCAACGGCGCCATGCGTGAGCGCATTATCGATCGCCTGCTCGCCCTTGGTCTGGACGATACCGATCTGGAAACACTCGACTGGGTGACCTTTATGGTGATGGCCAATGATCCCGGTCCGGAGGCCTTCTGGGTCGATGCCTTACTGGGCGCCGACGGCGCACGGATTCTTCACTGACCCATGGCATATCAGCTCGTTATCGTTGAATCGCCGGCTAAAGCCAAAACCATCCAGAAGTATTTGGGGGATGACTTTCAAGTGCTCGCTTCCTACGGCCATGTGCGCGATTTGCAGCCCAAAGAAGGTGCTGTAGATACCGAACATGATTTCGCCATGCGCTACGCTGCCATCGAGCGCAACGAGCGACATGTGGACGCCATCGCCAAGGCCCTGCGTGGCGCCGACAAGCTCTGGCTCGCTACCGATCCGGATCGCGAAGGCGAGGCCATCTCCTGGCATCTGGTGGAGCTGCTGCGCGAGCGTCACCTGCTCGGCAACAAGCCCGCGCAACGTGTCGTCTTCCACGAAATCACCAAAAAAGCCGTGCAGGAAGCTATCGCCACCCCCCGCGAAATCGCCATGGATCTGGTCAACGCCCAGCAAGCGCGCCGCGCCCTCGATTATCTGGTGGGCTTCAATCTGTCGCCGCTGCTCTGGCGCAAGGTGCGTCCGGGCCTCTCGGCGGGCCGGGTACAAAGTGCTGCGCTGCGCCTGATCTGTGAGCGCGAAAATGAAATAGAAGCCTTTGTCAGCCGCGAATACTGGACCATCGCCAGTCGTCTGCAGCAGGCCGGCAGCGAATTCACCGGCCGCCTGACCCACTGGCAGACGAAAAAGCTCGAACAGTTCGACGTCACCAATAGTGATCAGGCCGAGGCCATCCGCAGCGGCATGGAAGATGATCTCAGCCGCCAGGCGCTGCGGGTCCGGGAAGTGGAGCGCAAGAGCCGGCAACGCCAGCCTGCCGCGCCCTTCACCACGTCCACCTTGCAGCAGGAAGCCTCGCGCAAGCTCGGCTTCAACGCCAGCCGGACCATGCGCGTCGCCCAGCAACTCTACGAAGGCATCAATATCGGCAACGAAACTGTGGGCCTCATCAGCTACATGCGTACCGACGCCGTCAACCTCGCCGAAGAGGCCATCGCTTCCATCCGTGACTTTATCGGCAGCCACTACGGCAGCGAATTCGTCCCCGAGACCCCGCGCCGCTACAAGACCAAGACCAAAAACGCCCAGGAAGCGCACGAAGCCATCCGCCCCACGGACATCGCCCGCAGCCCGGAGGCCTTGCAGGGCGTGCTCGAACGCGATCTCTGGCGCCTTTATGATCTGATCTGGAAGCGCAGCGTCGCCTGCCAAATGGCGCCTGCGCGTATGGACCTGGTCGCCGTCGATATGGACGCCGGCACCCATTGGACCCTGCGTGCCAACGGCTCCACCGTCACCTTTCCCGGCTTCATGGCCGTCTATCAGGAAGGCAAAGATGACGGTGACGAGGACGAAGGCAACCGTATTCTGCCGCCCCTTGATACCGGCGATGAACCGCAGGTGCTTGGCATTGATTCCGAGCAGCACTTTACCGCCCCCCCCCCCGTTATAGCGATGCCACCCTGGTTAAAACCCTGGAAGCCTATGGCATCGGCCGTCCATCCACCTATGCCAGCATTATTCAGACCCTGCAGAACCGCGAATATGTCGCCGTCGAGCAGCGCCGCTTCCGCCCCACCGATCTCGGACGGGTGGTCGGTCGTTTTCTGACCAATCATTTCGAGCGCTATGTGGATTACGGCTTCACCGCCAGCATGGAAGACGAACTGGACGCCATTTCCCGGGGTGAGAAGCAGTGGCAGCCGGTGCTCAGCGCGTTCTGGGGACCCTTTCGCGCACTCCTTGACGAAAAAGCCAACGTCAGCCGCACCGAAGCCACCAGTGAAGCACTGGATGAGGCCTGTCCACAATGTGGCAAACCCTTATTCCTGCGCCTCGGTCGTCATGGCCGTTTTGTGGCCTGTTCGGGGTACCCCGAATGTAATTATACCCGCCCGGTGGACGGTCCTCGCGAACCCGCCGAACCCGTAGGTCGCGACTGCCCGGACTGCGGTAAGCCGCTGGTCTATAAAACCGGGCGTTATGGCCGGTTTATCTCGTGCAGTGGCTATCCCGAATGTAAGCACATTGAGCCGCTAACCCAGCCTAAATCCTCAGGAGTCATTTGCCCCCAGTGCGGTGAAGGCGAACTGGTAGAAAAACGCAGCCGTTACGGCAAAATCTTCTACTCCTGCAACACTTACCCCAAATGCAGCTATGCGGTCTGGGGACCCCCGATAGCACGCGCCTGTCCCCGCTGCGCCTGGCCGATAATGATCGAAAAAAGCGGCAAGCGCCTTGGTGAACAACTCGCCTGTCCCCAGAGCGAATGTGCTTTTCACTTCCCGGTGAACGCCAGCGACGCGGAAATCGCCGCCATGCTGCCCGACTACACTCCGCCGCCGCCCCGCGAAAAGCGCGCACCGCCGGCCAAGAAGGCGGCTCCTGCCCGTAAAGCGACGGCGAAAAGCACCAGGAAAACGGTCGTGAAAACGGCGGCTGCTGCCAACAAGCCGGCAAAGGCGGAAACAACGGCCGCAGTGGTAAAAAAACCAGGCAAAGCCAAGACCCCGGCGGCAAAGAAAACCACGTCGTCCAAAAGTACGGCCTCATCAGCCAGCGAATCGGCCACGCCCGCGCCACGGAAGCGCGCTGTAAAGAACGTCACCAACTCATGACCTACGTTGTTACCGAAAATTGCATCCAGTGTAAATATACCGACTGTGCCGAAGTCTGTCCGGTCGAGTGCTTTCATGAAGGACCGAATTTTCTCGTCATTGATCCTGACGAGTGTATCGACTGCGCCGCCTGCGTACCCGAGTGTCCTGCCGACGCCATTTTCGCCGACGATGAACTCCCTGCTGATCAACGCGACTTCACTGCCATTAATGCGGAACTCAGCATAGACTGGCCGGTCATCCTCCGCAAAAAGGCAGCATTACCCGATGCCGAAACCTGGAATGGTAAGGGCGACAAGCGCCCTTTGCTGCGACGCTCATGACGCGCGCACTTCGATGTTTCACGTGAAACATGGCTAATCCCCGTTCCCCCGGCACGGAAACCAGCGCGCCTTTACGCGTGTCCGGAGGCGTTTTCACTCTCTCCATCCTCCATCTGGAAAGCAATAACCCCCAACAACTGGCGCAACGTATCGCCGAAGAGCATCAACGCCACCCCGCCGCTGCCGATTTCCATCGCCATGCGCCGGTGGTCCTGGATCTGAGCGCCATACCCGAAGAAGCGCCTTTGGCTCTCAACGAAATCTTGAATGTATTGCGCGCCGCCGACTGGTTCCCTGTCGGTTTACGCAATGCCGCTCCCCGTCATCAGGCATTGGCGCAGGATCTGAACCTGCCTGTTTTGCGGGGCCAGGATCGTAATGCCACCTCGCAGCCAGAAACACCCGCGCCCGCACAATCCGTCTCAATAAGTCCGGGTGGCCTGACCATAGATCACCCGATCCGCAGCGGCCAACGCAGCTATGCCCGTGGCGGCGACCTTGTCTGTTTGGCCGCCGTCAACGCCGGCGCCGAAGTCATCGCCGACGGCAACATCCACGTGTACGGCCCCTTACGTGGCCGCGCTCTGGCCGGCGTCAACGGCCAAGACAGTGCGCGGATTTTTTGCATGAGCCTGGAAGCAGAGCTGATCTCTGTTGCAGGTCTATATCGCATCCTCGAAGCGGATCACCCCCTCTGGGGCAAGGCAGCGCAGATTTACAGCCGCGACGAGCAATTGCATATTACTGCTTTAACCTTATAACTCTTGGAGAAAAGAACCGTGGCCAAAATCATTGTCATCACTTCAGGAAAGGGTGGGGTCGGCAAAACCACCACCAGTGCCGCCTTTGCCAGCGGCCTCGCTCTGCGCGGCTATCGCACCGTCGTTATCGACTTCGACGTGGGGCTGCGCAACCTCGACCTGATCATGGGCTGTGAGCGACGGGTTGTGTACGATCTCATCAATGTCATCCAGGGCGAGGCCAAATTGCAGCAGGCGCTCATCAAGGATAAGCGCTGTGAGAATCTTTACGTGCTACCCACCTCCCAAACCCGCGACAAAGACGCCCTGACCACCGCCGGGGTAACGGCGGTTATGGATGAACTGCGCACGGAATTCGATTACATCGTCTGCGATTCACCGGCAGGGATCGAGTCGGGGGCACTCATGGCGCTCTACCATGCCGACGAAGCCATTGTGGTCACCAATCCAGAGGTCTCCTCCGTGCGGGATTCCGACCGCATTCTCGGCATTCTCGCGGCCCGCTCACGGCGCGCGGAGCAGGGCGAGGAGCCGGTGAAGGAACATCTATTGCTGACCCGTTACTCCCCAAAACGGGTGGAAGGTGGGGAAATGCTTTCTCTGCAAGACGTGAAGGAGCTGCTACGTACCCCCCTGCTGGGCGTGATCCCCGAATCCGAGGTCATCCTCCAGGCCTCCAATCAGGGCATACCCGCCATTCACATGGAAAACAGCGATGTGGCCGAGGCCTATAAGGATGTCGTCGCCCGCTTCCTCGGCGAAGAGCGTCCCTTGCGCTTTATTCATCCGGTCAAGGTGGGCTTCTTCAAACGACTCTTTGGAGGCTGATATGTCATTTCTCGATTACTTCCTCGGCTCCCGCAAGAAAACTGCCCATGTAGCAAAGGATCGTCTGAAGCTGATTCTCGCCCACGAGCGCGATGCCGACGGCCCCGACTTCCTGCCCGCGTTGCAGGAGGAACTCCTGGCGGTGATCGCCAAATATATTCCCGTAGACAAGGAAAATATCAAGGTGAGCATGGAGCGACGCGGAGATTATGAGGTGCTGGAATTGAACATCCTGTTCCCCGATCAGCACTGAGCACTGTAGCCACTCAAAACCTATAAGCAAGCGGTCGGTGGCCCGAAACCGACGTGGTAACCCCGTAAGTCAATGCGATGACTTGCTGACGATAAGCCAGAACCAATAGGGCACGATGAGAACAAAAAGCGTCCTTGGTAAAAATTATGAGGGTGATGCCTTGTATATAAACCCAAGCACGAATAGGATAATAGCATTATGCCCACCATTGATCGCATAGACACAACGCGGTAGTGATCTACCTCAACGATCATCGTCCCGCTCATGTGCATGTGGTACAAGGGAATTGTAGGGCAGTATTGATATTGCATTGCCCGGACGGGCCACCGGAGCTACGGGAGAATATCGACTTTTCCAGAACGGAGATGCGTCACATTTTGGAAGAAAGCATATCCCGATTGGCGTTGTTCTGTGGAGAGTGGGAGAGACACCATGGACCAGATAGACAAAATTCTTGAGCGTGACTGGGACGCTGCAAATCAGCGTGGACAGGAGACGCTTGCCGCTGGCCCGCTGGCGGAGTCCGCCTACTATGATCAACCTACGGGAAAGGTAGTGGTCGAGCTGAATAACGGCGTTGGCCTGCACATCCCACCGGCATTGATTCAAGGCATGGAGCATGCCACCCCCGCAGACATGGCAGAGATCGTCATTGAAGGGCATGGCATGGGGTTACACTTCCCGCGACTGGACGCTGATCTATACGTCCCTGCATTGGCGCGGGGAGTTCTCGGCACATCCGCGTGGATGCGCAGCCTTGGACGGAAAGGGGGTATATCAAAAAGTCCCGCCAAGGCAGAGGCAGCCAGAAAAAACGGACGGCTTGGCGGGCGTCCGCCATCAGCGGAAAAGAAGGTCGTACCGTAATAACGGGATGAACCTCTCCTTCCCCTCAGCCTTGGTCCAATGCCACACTCCAGAAATGGCGCTGCGTATCGGCAAGTACCTGGGCAACGGGCCTGGGATGTGGCTACGCATGCAGCAGGCCTATGATTGAGGCAACCCGCATGGCAGGAGAGCCTTATCCCTAAAATCCACGGGCCTTGCGCGACAACGGAGATCCTCAACCGGGGGTTGGTTGGCCGTCTGGGGTTGTGATCGGCAAGCTGGCGCGTGCGCTGGCTGGTCGTTACGCAGTAACGAGCCGTCCACAAGGCGGTGAAGGCTTGGGGGAAGGCGTTGCTCTTTTCCGGCGCGGCATCCATAATCTTCGCATGCAGCAAAGGGGGTTACGGTATGGCGGAAGACAATCTCGTATTAGAGCAACTCAGGAAGATTCGGGCAGAGCTGGATGCCGCCCGCGAACGCGATCACGAAATTATGGCGCGTTTAAGCGGTATAGAGACCGGACTTACACGCATCGCCAGGGATGAAGCAGGCAATTACGCGGAAATCATTCAGGACAGGCACGCCATTGACCGCATCCGGGAGCGATTGGACCGGATTGAGCGGCGCTTGGAACTGGCTGACTGATCACCACGGCGGCAATCCGTCCTGCCCAAAGCTTCCAGAAATCGCCAGCAAGGCCGCATATTTGACCTCTATTTGTGCATGCATGACGGCGGACTTCTAAATATGAGCGATTTATCTAATAATCTCGCGGTAAAATATCGCAATCAACACACAGGAAAGCGAGACTTAAAGGAAAATATCAAGGTGAACATGGCACGGCGGGGGGATTCTGAAGTGCTGGAATTGAACATCCTGTTCCCCGATCAGCACTGAGCACGCGTCACTCAATTCGGGCTGAATGGCCTCCACAGCCGTAGAGATTACTTTACGCGGCCCAAATTCGGCTTCGCGCAAATTGGGTGATCCTCCATCACGACGAAAAACCCAATTTATCGGGAGTGTTCTCATAGCTCAGCGGGGATAACTGGCGAATTTGGGATCATCAGTCAGTACGTGACCGTTACCGTAATGGTGTCGCTATAGCTGCCGGGGCTTGGATTTTGCAGGGCGGGAATCCGGCCGTAGACGGTATTGCTGCTGGAGCAGGACCCCATGCTGCCGGAACAAGTACCCGAGACGGTGGATGTGCCGCCCGTACCATCGCCCCACACCTGGCTGTAGGCGGCATCAGTATAGAGCTGATAAGACAAATAGGAGCTTCCGGAGGACATCCGGCGGTTGGAGAAGCTGCCACCGCTGTTGACGCCGGCATTGAGCGCGATCGTATAGGAAAGACTGCCCCCCATCACGGAGCTGCAACTGATCGTCACGGTGCCGGTGGAATTCGAGGTAGAGGACGGCACGTAGGTCCCGAACGCGATGCCGGTGGCCGAAGCGGTGCAGGAGGCAGCCTGCCCTACCGCAGGCGTAAGAATAAGCAGTGCGAGCAGCGCGGGCGTCCACCTCACGGTCGATTCTCCCTACAGGGCAGGGGGCCGATTGTCGGAATAGTGCCGGGCACGGGGTGGTAGGGGAAGGCGACGACGCAGCGTTGCCCATCGGGCTGCTCGACAAGTAGCCGGTTGCGGGCGCCCAGATTCACGACATACGCCTCCCCATCATAGCCAACGGGCACACTGACGCCAGTCTTCTGGAGCGTGGCGACGCTGCCGACCGGCAGCGCCTTGCCGGAAGCATCCACCAAGCGCAGCAGCGCACCATGGCTCGCGCTTATCGGAAACTTTACGACGACGCCAGATCGGTACGGTGGACGTACATTGCGGGTTGCATAGGGTAGCGTGGCCGTGATCGGCACATCGTTCGGATCGATGGCAAGATGGTTGACATCATAAGAGCGCAGATCCGGCACCAGCAGTTGTCCAGCCGAATCCGTCCGTCCGACCAGGCGGTTCTCGTCCAGGACACGAATATTTCCAAAGCCATTGGTGTCGACAATGGCGAAACTGTCGTTGATGGTGTTGGATGCGAACAATCCGCCATCGATGAAGGAAAGGGCACCCTGGGCCTCGCCCTGCACCGTTGTCTGCCGGTCGATCCGGCTGACGCCGGCCGAAACCAGTCCCCAGGGCGATTTGTATTGCAGTGTGCCGAATTCTTGGCGGGATTGCCCCTCGGCGGCGGAGATCTGATAGCCCCAATCCTCGATCGAGACTGGCGACTGCATTGCCTGCACTTGAGCGGACCTGTTCCCGGAGGACGATGACAGGTTGGTCCCAACCGAGCTGCGGCTGCCGAGCGGAATGGTCACGCCCACCAGCACACCACTGTTGCTGGCGTTGTCGAAGTCATGGTAGCCCGTGGCATAGAACGACGCCGGGCCGAGTTGCAGTGAGTAGCTCGCGGAGAGAATATGCGCATGCACCTCTGGCAGCAGATAATATACCCCGCGGGGAGTGGCCCCGCCCTCCGTCAACACCGTACCCGGTGGCGCGTAGATCGGGATTGGCGCCAATGCGGCACTGCGGTCAATGCCGGTGTAGGCGATTCCGAAGGAGCCGAAACTGCCGAGGGACAGACCGGTATAGGCGCTGATCTGGCGGTTTGGAACCGGGTCACCGTTCATTGCGCTCAATGCCGGCG
>JAJZKY010000084.1 GCA_021803885.1 Planctomycetota bacterium | reverse complement strand
CGCGCGCGGGCTGGAATGCGGGAACCGGAGCCTCAGCGGCAACGGCGCTCCCCGCCAGGCAACCACTCGGTGCCAGGCACCACGTGAGGGACGGCATCCCGATTACACTGAAAGCAGCAATGATTCAAACGTTATTTGGCAGCCAGGAACCCGAAGACTCCGCCCAGGAATCGCCAAAGCAAGGCCTCTTTGACCGCATGAAGCAGGCCGTCTCGCGCACCCGCGAGTCATTCTCGGCCAAGATGGGAGACCTGGTCGCCCTGACTCGCACCGTGGATGAAAGCACACTCGACGAACTGGAATCAGTTCTGCTCACGAGCGACCTGGGCGTCGAAACCACGAGGGTCGTCCTCGCTGCTCTCCGCGACCGCGCCCGTCATCAAGCCATCGTCGGCGGCTCCGAGCTGCGCGCTCTGCTCAAGGCGCAGTTGCAGGCCATTCTGGAGGCGCCGCTACGGCCAGTTCCCTGCCCCGAAACTCCGCCCAAAGTTACCTTCCTCGTCGGCGTCAACGGCACCGGCAAAACCACCTCCAGCGGCAAGCTGGCCGCATGGTCCCGCGCGCAAGGGCGCTCCGTTCTCTTGTGCGCCGCGGATACTTTCCGCGCTGCCGCCATCGAGCAGCTTGAAGTTTGGGCCGCGCGCTCCGGTGTGGAGATGATCAAGACCCGGCAGGGCGGCGACCCTGCCGCCGTCCTCTACGACGCCATCTCCGCCGCCAGTGCCCGCTCCATCGCCGACCTCTTTGTAGATACCGCTGGCCGCCTGCACACCAAAACCGGCCTCATGGACGAGCTCAGCAAGATGCGCCGCACCGCCGCCCGCCTGATTCCTGGCGCGCCCCACGAGGTACTGCTCGTCATGGACGCCACCACCGGCCAGAACGGCCTTCAGCAAGCCCGCCTCTTCACCCAGTCCGCCGGCGTCACCGGCATCCTGCTCACCAAGCTCGACGGCACCGCCAAGGGTGGAATCGCCATTGCCATCGCCCGCGAACTCAACCTCCCCGTCCGCTTCGTCGGCGTCGGCGAGCAAATGACCGACCTGCTCGAATTCTCCCCCGAAGCCTTTTTGGATTCCCTGCTGGGGTAGCAGCTTAGGAACATCGATCCTCCACCGGCTTGTCCGCTGGAGAGAAATCCGCCCCGGCGGACAGATTCGAGGGTACTGCGGTTGCCTTTCCTTCACAAGCAGACCCCCGTCTGCTTCGTCAGCGTCAGTGAGCAAATGACCGGCCCTCTCGCATTCTCCCCCGAGGCCATCGTGGATTCGCTGGGCGGGTGCCCGCATCTCAAAGCGCCCAAATCAGCAAGAAATGGGGTGCTCCATGTGTGACAGCTCCCGCGATTTTGGCGACCTGGGATCGCATGGCCCTCACTTTATCCTCCAATTCCAATCCGCCAAGCCTAAAATCATCCCGCGGTTCCATCAAAATTGGTGGTTATTATCTGTCAGGCCGCCAACTGCCCAATCCTGACGCGCCGCTTGCGCATGGCCCTCGCCAGATCGTTACTGGCCTGCAGCCCAATTGAGACCTCGGGAAAAGTTCCAGACGCCTCGGAGAGGGCAAGGCCATCTCGACCAGACGCCCGTCCTGCCATGGATCCTCCGCAGGAAATTGTCCCGCGTGATCTTCAGGTGCGTGGCCACAGAAGAAGCTATTAACCCCAGTCCCTCCAAGTATTTCTGAGCTATCTGACCCTCCCGGGGTCAAGGCTTCGCAGAGGTGCCGGTCAGTGAAAAGGCGATGAAGTTGGGGGAAGGAATCTTTGACGCCCCGCGGGTGCTCTGATACTTTGGAGGAGGACAACCCAGCGCCGCTCACTCCTCAGTAGCTCAATGGCAGAGCATTCGGCTGTTAACCGAAGGGTTGTAGGTTCGAGTCCTACCTGAGGAGCCAATTTTATGTCTACGCTCGTCTCCGCCCGTCTCTCCAAGTCTCACAACTCCATGAAAAATAAATAGGATACAGAAAATAGGCGTCTCCAGTCGTTTCTGCCCGAATCCTTGAATCCACGGATTTTTGTTGGTATTAGTGTTGTCATTGATTCCGATACCAACTCAGGGAGTGGGACGGCAAACACATGAGCAAGCTGACCAAGACAGCAGTGGAAAAAGCCAAGCCGGGTGACAAGCCGGTGAAGCTGACAGACGGGCGCGGGCTGAATCTGACCATCCTTCCAAACGGCACGAAGGCATGGCGGTTCCAGTACAGGTTCATCGAAGATGGCAAGGCGAAGCAGAAGACGCTGGCAATCGGTGTGTGGCCGGACGTGTCCATTGCGAAGGCCCGTGAGAAGCATCAGGAAGCCCGCGAACTGCTCACGCAGGGCATTGACCCTTCCGCAGACAAGAAGGCCCGCAGAGCCGCATTGCTGGCCAAGGAAACCACCTTTGAGGATTGCTACGGGGTGTGGTTCGACTTTTGGAAGCAGGACAAAGAACCGCGTTACGTTGAGCAAACAGAGCGCCGTATGAAGGCGAATGTTCTACCTGCATTCGGATCAAAGCCAGTTGATGAAGTGACCGCTGCTGATGTGCGCGAAATGATGCTGGCGATCTACAACGAACGGGGAGCCAGAGATATTGCCAAACGTGCGCATGAAACAGTTGCACAAGTATTCCGCCACGCTGTTGTGCATGGCATGGCCAAACGCAATCCGGCGGCTGACTTCAGGCCCAACGATGTGCTGCCATCGGTCAAGGTTAAGAACATGGCGCGTGTGGATGTGAAGGAATTGCCAAAGCTGCTGGCCAAGATTGAAGCCTACACCGGAGCCGATGTAACGAAGCTGGCAATGAAGCTGCTGGCGCTTACGTTTGTACGCACCAGCGAATTGATCGAAGCGCCGTGGTCAGAGTTTGATTTGGACAATGCACGGTGGGATATACCAGCCGAGCGCATGAAGATGAAGACACCGCATATTGTGCCGTTGTCACGTCAAGCTGTGGACACGCTGAACGCGCTGAAGAAGCTGACCGGCAAGAAAAGGCTGCTGTTCCCCGGAGCATGGGACTCTGAGAAGCCAATCAGCAACAATACGCTGCTGAAGATGCTTGACAGGCTTGGTTACAAGTCAATCCAGACAGGCCACGGCTGGCGTTCTATCGCTTCCACAGTGCTGCATGAAAACGGCTTTGAAGAAGCGCATATTGAATTGCAGCTTGCACACATGAAGCGTGACCGCGTTGCTGCTGCCTACAATCATGCGAAGTATTTGCAGCAGCGCACAGAGCTAATGCAGTGGTGGGCAAATTGGCTAGACGAACAGCGCCAGAAAGCAGCAAAGAAAATGGCGGCTGCTGCATAAGGACTACTACACACCGCGATTCGCCAGTGTTCGCGCATACTTCATTGAAATCCTTGCCGCCGATACCAACAATGAGAACAACTTTAGGCCAGCGTTGCAGTCTTGGGCGCTGGCCTTTACTGTTTATCCCCGATGACCGCTGGAAATACCGCTCCATTCTGACGCGCCATGAAGCGCCAGCCGTTGGCTCGTCGCAACCCACACTGCCTACAATGTGTTAAGCCCCGAAGCGCCAAAAGAGCCATTTCGCATAAGCGGGAATTAAATAACATTTTCTTTCTTTCCTCTCTCTCTCTTCACCGTGGCTCTTTGGCTCTTTTGGCTCTCTGAGCAGGCTGACTGCGCTATCAGCGTTGAATAAGGAATGCAGCAGACCTAATGACTTTGCCCCGGATCGTGACTGGATGATCCACGGGAACAAGCCAGTTGTGCGCGATAAGCATTGCGATAATTTTAGGAGCCTCTTTTCTCAAGCCATGCGGGCCATTGTGCTTGATTTCGTTCAGCGTCACGTAATCGTCTTCGTAATCTGTCCGTAGCCAGTCGCGCAACTTCTCTGCGTCAAGAATCTCTTTGGGTGTCTCGCTGTCATCGAACACGCGGAAGTATTGTGCGGTGTAATACTCCATCAAATTAGCGGAACGCCAGAGCATGTGTTTGTGGATGGTCGTCGCATTCGGGTCTGCAATGATTGTCATTACACCCGCTAGGCGCAAAGCATGTTCAACGGCTTTACCAGCGAAATCCGCAATTGGTTCATACTCTCCGCCACGAATCAGCTTTCCTTCCACGTAATCGCTGTACAGTTCCCACTGTTGTTTTGCATCTTCATCGAGCGTCAATATTGTGGGCGCGAGTTCCTGCCTTGTGCCAAAAACCAATGACAGCGGCTTTCTGAAGACTTGCAGTAGTTGATAATTGTAGGCGTGCAGCTTGGCGATGTTGGCCGGGTCTTCTTCGTATTGAAAGCGTGTTCCCATCGTTGTTTTCGGCCACGTAATCAGAAAGCGTGAGAACAATCCCTGCCCTTTGAATTCAGGCATTGCAAAGAACTGTTGCGCAATATCCTCCTGAACCATCAAGTGAAGGGCAAAGCGCCGGTTTGCAATCCGGCAATTTTCTTGGCGATTCTTCAGCGTTCTATCAACCGGGCTTGCATTCCATAAATTGCTTAGAGTGGCTGCTGTCTTCAGCCGAAAGTCTTTTGACATGGAATAGCTGCCTACAAATGCGCCGCCATCGTTGTTGAAGATGGCCAGAGACGGATACCCAAATTGAAACTGCGTTAATAGCCCTTCCGTTGTTGGTTCACTGCATATCAGCTTCCAATCAATCGGCTCCGGTGGCTCTGGCCCGAGTTTGGCAAGTTCTTCTTGTTTCTGCTTTGGTTCCATTCTCTTGTTGTTGATTATGGCCTGCTGCGATCCGATCCATGCAGCCTTGGAAGTCTTGTAAAACTGCAACCATTGGTTGTAGGAATCCTCAAGCTGCTTTTCGTAGACCCTGACAGGTTCCATTGCGATATTGTCGGAAGTAGTTTTGCGCTCCGATGGCCTAGCGATAGAGAGCATGAACAATGACAGCGGGCTTTTGATTCCTCTTGGATTGATAACGTCTGCGTGTTGTTGGGCAGCGAGACTGGCAACGGCCAGGACAGACGATGCAGCCAATTCCATCGGGCATTGCACACGGTCAGTCACGGCTTCTACTGCGCTCTTGAGCGGTTCAATAAAGGCATCCAACGGGAAAACATCAACTTCACTTTTACGCTTTGCGCGCAATCCAATTGGTGCAGGCAACGATAGCAGGGATGTTGCAGGCCGTGTTGTACTCGATAAATCAAACGGTGATTGTGTCTGAATGCTGGATATGGTATCGCTCATTATGTACTCGCTGGTTCGCCTGCCGGTGTGGTACTCGTTCCCGATTGCCTAACAATTGTTCACCTTTGTGATGCCCCGTGCATTTGCCAGCACGGGGCTATTTCTTTTGCGCATTACGTTCTACTACTCGCCGAAGTAGGTACTGCATCACTTCTGAACGTAGCCACCGACTGCTTCCCGCACCTACGGTTATGGGGTGCGGAAACGTCCCTTTGCGCATTTCGCGGTAGATAACGGTCCTGCTTAACGTAGTCATCGTCATTACCTGCTGAAGAACCAGCAGGCCGTCATCTGGCGCGATAGTGGGCAACGGTTCTGGCTGTATTTCAATAGCGTTATGGTCTAACGTCCACATTGAAGGAAATCCTTTTTGTGAGTATCTCGCCGGTGAGTCTGACTGTTGCCGGGTTCTGTGTCAAGGGAAACAGGAACCTATAGGGATTATGTGGATGCGTGTGGATATGCTGGCAATGCATGAAACGTTTCTCTTGGTGTTTTGCAATGAGCCGGTAGGCTGCTTAGAGCGTTTAAACGGCCAGACATAGGCAATAGCAATGCGATGTGTATCCACAAAAATTGACGGCATTCTGAACTTCGCAGATAGTGGCTTTACCGATACGGCGCAAGCCGGTCTTAGCGGAGGTTAAGCATGATTCAGGGTGAGCAGTTCTTGCGATTGCCGCAGGTCATTGAGAAGACCGGCATGAGCCGCGCCACTATCTACAAGCTGGTGAAGAAGGGTTTTCCAAAGCCAGTGAAAATTGCAGGCGGATATGCGTCTGCATGGCTTGCAAGCGAAGTTGAAGCTTACATGCAAGCAATCGTGTCACAGCAACGGGCAGTGCAGTAAACATCAAAGGAGTCAACACAGGTCATGGCTACCGGAATCTGGTCACCGTCGCAAGATGTAACAACACAGCAGGATCAAGAAAAGCCAACATTGCTTGAAAGCCAAGCTGCGCAGGAGTTCCTGAAACGCACGATAAGCAGTGAAGAGCGGGCATTCATTCTTGGCGAACTGGTGACATTACAGGAAAGAATGAATGCCTTGCAGGAATCCGATGCAGCAACGGAAATGCCGTCTATCGAATCGCAATTGGAACAGATTGCCATTGAAGGCAAAGATGCTGACCGGGAACTGGCTTCACTTGAATCTCACACGCTGGCATTGCGCAATGCAGATTTGCAGCGCGAGGCAACGCTGGTGAAGTGCAACAGAGAGCTAAACAACCTGCGTGCCGGTGCTCCAGACCGCTTTGCAACGCGCAGAGACGTGGCGAACCATGACGCGAGAATCAAGGACGCCGAAAGGCTAGCTGCTGAAGCTGAAAAGGACGTTCGCATTCACAGTCAGGACTTGCAACAGCACTTGGATACCGTAGAACAGGCCAAACAGCGTGTGCGCGATCTGCTGGCGAAGGAACACAGCCTGAAGACACGCCTTGCTTTCCTACAGGGGAAGCCAGCACCCGGCAACGTGAGCAATCGCCCGACCAGCTACAGCAGCAATGGTCTTGGCGGTGGCCGGTAGAGAAACTGACAGGGCTGCGCCAGCAGCCTTGTTTACCCCCCCTGTAGGCAAGCCATGCCATTGACCATTGATTATCAAAACTTCGATTCAGACCTACGCCAGATGCGCTCACCTGAAGAAGTGCTATGGCTGCATGTGCTTCTTGATGCAGTTGAACAGGCGAAACGAGGCCGGAAATCGGCTTTGGCATGGCTCTTTGACAGTGAACAGTTCGCGTTGTTGTGTGCAGCGTTAGGATTCAACGCTGTGGCAATTCGTGAGCGGGTTGTGCCAGCCGAGTTTGTTGCTTGGCTGCAACAAGTTCGCAAAGCGCCTGCACCGAATGTCACCCAAAAGCCGGTGAAAGAAAGCTACTATAAGCGCCGTCGCCGAATGCGCGAAGCGATACAGGCGGCAACCAAGTGCTCCAAGCCCCAGGTATCGCCCCAGCCTGCGCCTACAGTGGCCATTCCTGAGCCTGTACTGCCCGCAGAGCCATCAGGGGTCCGTTGGGGTGCTGTCAGTGCGGCCACAACCTTTCATGCCGCCCTTGCACTGCCGGACCCGTTATGGGAGTGTGAATTGGCCCGTGTGATTGAGAGCAAGACCTTAGACGAATGGGAAGCATTCTGCGACAGGGTTGAAATCGAGCAAGCAGCGTGCCTACAGCAGCAGATGGAGCAACAGCCATGAACATCATTGATGAAGGAATTGAAACACACCAGCTTTTTGAATTTCTGCGCCAAAAGCAAGTAACAGACGCGCAATTACGCGAATTGATACAACTGGCAGAGCGTGTTGTACACGAATATCACCCCCATGCCAAGGTTCTCTTCACTAGCGACAAACACAACCGTATTACCCATGCTGGTATCTATGACTTTCCATTGTTGCTGAATGAGCGTGGGCAGTTTAAGCCTATTCAACAGTACGCGCCACAGCTTCTCAGCAAGAAAGTGGAATACAAGGAAACGCATCACACAGCGTTGAAGCTGAAGATTCAGGTTGATATTTGGCTGGATGCACTTTTAGTGACCGCGAAAAAGTGGCCAGAACTCGCTTTGTGCTTGCGTTCTAATCAGCAGCATGGCACTTTCCTACAGTAAGGGAGCTAACGAATATGGCTATCATTGCGACCGGTATTGACGGAAGGCCGAGCGTATGGCCAGATGCCGCAATCAGTAGAGACAGGCATGGCGTCTATCGTGATATGAAGGGACGCATTGTCACGGCTGCTGTAGGCATGGATTCGGCAACGACAGTCACACAGCTAGTGGCGAAGGTATCGAAGGAAGCCGACAACAGACGCAAAGATGCTGAAGCAATGCGCATTGCACTCACGCTTCTGCCAGACCTGATTGAAATGATCGCCGCTGAAGAGCAGGCCGAAGGCCACGACGACTTGACAAACGAAGAAGTGGAATCGCGGGACTTGTTCGGTACGGAGCCTTCAGGCAAAGACGAAGCTGAAGCATCCCCTATTCACGCACGCGCGGCGAACTGGTACAAGAAAGCCCACGAATACTGGCAGGGCATCAGCGTCAAAAACAGGCAACGCAGCCAGTTTACAGAAATGACCGGGCGCTACCCATCAGCAACGGCAGTCAAAGGTAAAGCTGCAACCGCTGCTGACAGTAAATCGAAGGCCAGTGCCGTTAACCTTGTTGCTGCGAATGCTAGTGCGGGCCGGCCAACATCGGCATTCGCAAGATTCTGAAGAAGGGATTGCTTAAACAGTGGCGTGGGGCAATACACTTTCGGCAAATAATGCGGTGGAAACACCGGCACCGATTCCTGCGTTTGCATTCCCGCAGTTCCCGCCGCTGATGTTCGATGCAACGAAGTTTCCACCTGCCAACGCCAGCGAAATTGAAGCAGAACGCTTGGCGGAATTGGAATCCGCAGGCAAAGATGAACTGACCCGGCACATGGAGCTAATCAAGCAGAGTCTTGTCAGCATCATTGGCAATCGTTTCATGAACGAAAGCGCCAGAGTAGCCGCCAGCCGTCTGCTCTTTGACATTTGCGAATCTGAAGCCGCTGACAAGGGCATGAAGGCTGAAATTGCTGTGGCTGCTGAAAAGGCTGCAAGGGCTGGTGCCAGCGCCTTGACGCCTTCCAAGCGTAGGGGCAGAAAGGCCAACGATGAAGTCAACATTGCGTCACAAATTGCGTAAGGACTTGGACAGGCTCACCGCCAATGCATCTCGCTTGCTTGTGACGTTGCCCATGCGAGACGGCACCAGCGAACAACTTGCAGCGAAGCAGATTCAAAACGCTGCTACTGCGCTGCTCTATAAAGGCACTGACAGTGCTGAAGCCGATCTGTTGCTTGACGCTGATCCGAACATCCTTGCTGGGGATGGCAGCAAGGTTCATGCACTGCTTCAGATGTGCGTTTAAACAAGACCCGCGCTCATAGGCTGCGCGGTAGGCGGCTGCTCTATAGAACTGGCGATGACTGCAAGCAACGATTGCAAGAGCCAGGACGGAACAGCCGTCGCCTTTCGCTGAAGCGCAGCTACAATAGAGCACAATGCCTACAAATGACGAATTGAACCCGCGTATTGGGCTGCTTGGAGAACTTGCAGTTGAAATGCAGCTTGTTCAAAATGGCTGGCATCCGGTTCGCCTCGATACAGCACAGATGGCATCTAACGCAGACTTGCTTGCCATCAATCGCCGTCGGCGGGTGGCATTACAAGTGAAGACGACGAATGCAGCGACTCAATACACGGGCGAAGTTGCAGGCTTTTTAAGTTTTGGCTACGCAACCGGCTACTTGAAAGATAAACAATCAATCTTCAACTCGAAGAAAAGTCCGCTCATCGCGGATGTGGTGGTTGCAGTCAGCTACCATTCGCATGACGTGCGGTTTGTCGTGATGCCTGTTGCATTCGCGGAAAAACTCTGTCGAATCCAGTGTGATTATTGGTCATGTGTGCCTACAAAGGTTGGAGAAAAGCGAAGTCTTAAGTTTCCAATATACCTTCCATTCACTGCGAACCGGCAATCGCACAAAAAGCACTATGACCGCATCAAGCGAAATGTACTCAAGTTTGAGGGGGCTTGGGACGTTCTCTCTGAGAACGTAGACAAGCTGCATGATCCTACAAAATGGCCTCTGCTGCGGTAGCTCATGGAGCGGCTAAGCAATTTTTACTGCTTCTACACCGGTGAACAGCGGTAGTTCCCTTCGGTCGCTGAAGCGCAGATATTCTGCCTCGCAACCTGCGGTAGCCGCTAGCTTTCTGAGACTAAGCCGCTTTAGAATTTCAACTGTAATGGGTCGCTTTTCGTCCCAATGAATCATGGCTTCAAAAAATGCTGTCGCAGTATTGGACTGGAGCAGCCTCTGAAGAAAGTCAGCTTCCTCTTCTGACCAGCATGGAAGAAAGTAGACGGTATCATCAAACACTACAGGCTTACCGTTGACTGGTCCCACTTTTACAAAGTTGAGCCGTTTATAGAATCCAGAAATAGCAACTTTCCAAGGAGAAAATGTGTATTGCCCAACGCCAAAAATCGAAAAGGGTGGCTTATTTCGATAGATGGAGCTAGAACGCTTCTCAAACGAAGCAATATGTTTCTGCAAATAATTCCAAGTCTGTGGAGCATTAGATTGTATTCCGGATGTATCATCACCAATTGCCCGCTGCGTTACTAGCATTGAATTTCGGCAGTGGAGCCGACCATTGCCAATATCCGAACTTTTCAGTAATGGGAAGAGATAAGATTCTTCCAGTTCAATGTCTTCTCCGAATCCGTTTTTGTATCCCGCTCCGGTTGAAGCCAGTTCCATTATTTTTGAGCAGTCATGCTTGACGCCAGAACGCCATGTATATCGATCTTCGGGGCCATACAGAGCTTGTTGCTGTTTAAACACTGCCACGTTGTTGACGATGTGGCCTTCAATAAACCCCATTGTGTAGGCCGGAGCAGATGCACCAAAGGATTCAAACACATCACAACTGAACCCGGTCGCGTTAGGCCGCAATTCCAAGACAAACAAGCAGGCATCTACGGCTGCGCCAAAAGTGCTGAGTGCATCGAACTTGAATATTCGCGCCGTGTGAATTGCATTCTTCCTTGCCTTCCACGCATGTTGAAGAATCTTACGTGCGACTGCCGTCTTGCAAAGAACTGCGATGTATCCACGGTGGTCTTGTAACCATTCCAGATAACGCAGAATCATCCACTCTGAAATATCGAAATTGCTCTTACCCGTTATGGCCTCAATCCCAACGCGTCCATGAAAGTTTGATTTGACCGGTAAATTATGACTTGCGATTGCTCCCAGTTCGGAGCTTGTTACCCAGGGTGGATTCCCAAGAATGAGCCAAGGACCGTCCGATCTTGCGAGAATGGCAGGCCAATCAAGCGAAAAGAAGTCCCCTTGAAGAAGAGTAACGTTGCTGTGGTGCGGAAGGACCGTTTCACGCGCCAGCGTAAGGTGATTGGGGTTAATGTCAACTCCAAGGATCAGAGGCACGCCTGAATATTCGCAGGCAGAAGCTGATAC
>JAJZKY010000083.1 GCA_021803885.1 Planctomycetota bacterium | reverse complement strand
AACCATCTACACAATGTCAGGCCACCCGCTGCGAGCCCTTCACGACAGCCCTAGCAGGAATTTGAAAGGAGGCTTGAGCGGTGGCGATCTCGTCCTACTTGAGGGGGCTTCGGAGACACATCGGACATGCGCTGGTGCTGATGCCAAGTGTGGTGGCGATAATCCGAGATGCAGAAGGCCGGCTGCTGATCGAGGTGCGGAGCGACAATGGACTCTGGTGTCTGCCTGGCGGCGCTATCGACCCCGGAGAAAGCCCTGCGGTTGCCGTCGTGCGGGAGGTTTACGAGGAGACGGGCCTACACGTGGCACCGACCGCCATCGTTGGCGTGTTCGGGCCCCTGCAGACGCGCTATCCGAATGGGGATGCCGTAGAGTTCACCTGCGTGATGATTCAGTGCGCAGTGACAGGTGGCACACTTCAGTCTGGGGACGGGGAAAGCGTGAGTTTCGCCTGGCGATACCGTGAGGATCTACCGGAACTAGGCTTTCCTTCCGCCGCGTTTCAATGGCAGCCAGGGCAACCTGCGCTCTTTGATCCCCCCATGAGCGACGGGCCGAGGGCAGCTGGGGATGACTAGGACATCCGGCACCAGTAAGCGGGGTCGACCCAGTTGGCCCGAGGGCTGGTGTCTGCAGCGGGTGGCGGCAGGGCGCGCACGCGCCGGGCAGTACTGGCCAGTGACTGCGGCATCCTCCGGCGCCAGCGGAGGACGGGTCGCCACACCGTCGGGACTCACGTACGCCGCCGCGGGTGACCGGGGAACACTTCCGACTGCCCAAGGAGCAGGCCAAGTCACGGCAGACCACCTCGAGTGTCTCTCTCCTACCCGGCGAGGCACGTACGGTTCAACGGTTTCGGGAGAAAACTGCGGCAAGCATGGGAAGAGGCCGAGAACAGAGAAGTGATGGGCTTGGATTTGCGTCTCAGAAGGAGGCTTGGTGAGGTGACCAATGCCCGGATGGGTCGAGACACTCCTTCGGAGTCTGTTGTCGTGATCATGGCTGGTGGGCCCGGTGAGCGTCTTTGGCCACTTTCTCGGCCTGGTCGGCCCAAGCCCTTGGTCAGCGTGCTGGGCGAAACGCTGGTCCACCGAGCCTATCGGCAGGCGGTTGGCGTTACGTCCCCAGATCATGTATACGTCATCGCCCAAGAGGCAGACCGGCGGGGGATCATGACTGAGCTACCAGACCTGGCGCCTGAGCACTTTCTTGGCGAGCCACTACGCCGGGATACGGCGATGGCCGTTCTGGTGGCGGTTCATGCGGTTCGGAGGGAACGCCCTGACGCAGTGGTGGTACTGCTTCCCGCTGACCATGCAGAAGAGGATGAGGTGAGCTTCCAGCAGGCGATCAAGAAGGCGAGCGCCGAGGCGGCTACAGGGAATTGCCTGTGCCTGCTAGGTACGGTACCAAGCGAACCGAGAAAAGAGTTTGGGTATCTGGCTGGCCGCACCGCCAACGGCGGCATGATGCGGGTGGAGCAGTTTGTCGAGAAGCCCGACGAGAAAGAAGCCCGCTTTTTGATCGACGATGGTGCACTGTGGAACATGGGCATCTTTGTCGGGCCAGTACAGACCTTTTTGAGTGTAGCTCGGGCAGTGGCGCCCGATCTGGCGGCCCTGGCTCAGGAAGCTGAGGCGGCTCTCAGCGCTGGAGAGATGGAGATACTCAAGTCCCGATACACAGCAGCCCCCAAGGTCTCGTTTGACCGCGCCGTGTTGGAGAAGACTCAAGGCATCTTGGCCGCGCGCTGTAATTGTGGTTGGACAGACCTCGGCAACTGGCCGGAGTTTGTTCGCTTTCACGGTGGTGGCAAGGGCGGCGCACCGTTCATCATCAGGGAGCCAGGATCGCCACCCTTGCAGGTTCTGGGCCTCGACGGATTGATCGTGTGCAGCACACCGGCCGGTAACCTGGTGACCACCGAGGAGGCGGCAGCGGAAGTACGGCCGATGGTCCAGGAAGAGCCGACCTTCATCCCGCAGACGGCCGACGTGGTGGTGAAGCCGTGGGGTGCCGAATACGTGTGGGCGAAGACCGACCGTTACGCCGGAAAGCTACTGTACGTCAAAGCGGGGGAGATCCTCAGCCTGCAGTATCACGTCAAGAAGGAAGAGACGATGTGGGTGATCGGCGGCAGCGGCATCTTGGAGGTGGACGGACGGCCGATCGGGATTGGTCCAGGAAGCACATTCACCATCTCGCCAGGGACCAGGCATCGACTGGAAGCGCATGCCGATCTATCGGTGGTGGAGGTCTCGACCCCGGAGCTGGACGATGTGGTCCGGCTCGAGGATCGGTACGGGCGGGCACCAATCGACGGGTAACATCTCGTCAGGCTATGAGCATGGGCAGCGATGTTGGTGAGACCCACGCTTCTCGATCGGCAGCGTCCTCTCACATAGGATCTTGCAACTTGGACCTTGGAGGGCTCTCCGACTTCCGAGGAATGGGGATGGATCGATACAACCCGAATCCCCGCGCTCGCACCGCCAGCCAGTACCATCGCCAGTACAGTGGCAACCATTGAAGCAGCCTGAAGTTCGACTTGCCGGCAGTGCGATCACGCCAGATTGTCGGCACCTCGGTGATAGCGAAGCCTCCGAGGAAGGCCTTCACAGTCACCTCTAGGGCGAACACGAACCCTTTCTGACTCTCGACGGGAAACGTCTCTAAGACCTGCCGACGGTAGAGCTTAAAATTATTGGTTGCATCCATGGTCGGCAGTCCGGTCAGAAGACGGAGGGAGATACCAGCAACGCGAGACAGCAGCCCCTTGATCAAGGGGCCACCGATCTGTCCTCCGCCTCGCATATATCGTGAAGCGCAGACAAGATCAGCGCCCTGCGCATAGCAGGCGTACATTCTGGACACATCGCCGAGATCATCAGAGCAGTCGGCCATGGTTACGATCACGGCTTCGCTGGTGGATGCGGTGATGCCAGCCCTGATTGCGTTGAGGGGCCCCCGGCCCAGGGTGTTTTCCACCAGCTTGATCTCGAATGGCATGAGGCTAGCCAATCGAGTCACCTCTGGAATCGTGTTGTCCTCCGGGAAGTCGTAGACGATCAGAACTCGGCAGGGAATCTCAACCTGAGTTTTCACCTGCCTAAGAAACGCCTCAATATTTTCGCGCTCGTTGTACACCGGAACAACGAAATCCAGGACAGGCGGCGGATCAGCGCTAGATGTTCCCATAGTCAACTTGTTCTCGGATCCATGGAATCACCTCAGAAAGCACCTCTTCCAGTGATGTCGTCGCTTCGAAGCCGAGAGTCTCCCGCGCCTTCTTCGTGCTTGGAACTCGCCTCTGGACGTCATAGAGGTAGGGGTCGTCGCTCACAAACCGAAATGGTTCATCGCCTTTGATCGACTCCCAGACCATCTGTGCCAATTCCAGCACGGTAGTTCCCCGATCTGTTGAGAGATTGAAATCCTCGTTCACAGCTTCGGGACGCTCAATACACAAGCGGATTCCTCGCGCTAGGTCTCCACCGTACGTGTAATGGCGGACCTGTTGTCCGCTGCCCAGAATGTGTAGGGGGTCCTGGCCCTTGAGCACCTTCTGAACTAGGTCAGGAAGGACATGGCTCATGGCGAGGCGCACATTGCCCGACATGACGGTCTTCTCGCTGACGGCCCTGCGTTCTCCTATGCCAACACAGTTGAACGGGCGAATTATGGTGTACGGCAGGGTGTACTGCTCCCAGGCGCCTCGTGCGAAATACTCGGTCGCTAGCTTTTGGAAGCCATAGGTGGATTGAGGAGGCGGGCAATGTCTCTCCTCACCCTCGGGAGTCGGGAATGTGGTCGCACTCTCGAACACCATTGATGACGAGACCACATTAATCTTCTCCAATTGTCCGTGTTGTCGCGCCCAGATCGCCGCATCGAAGGTGGATGCCGTGATCCGCTCGTTCTCTGCCAAGAGATCGTACGCAAGCTCATGAAAGTAGGATATGCCACCGATCATCGCCGCGATGGCGACTACCTGATCGCAATCCGCCATGACCTCTCGGAGCACGCCGACATCCTTGACGTCAGCCTCTCGAAAGATATACCGAGGGTGGGCATCGTAGGCTTTTTCAGATCGCCCGTACTTGCTGAAGTTGTCCACCCCGACCACTGTGTGGCCGTGCTCTAGGAGATCTTCGATCAGATAGCCTGCAACGAACCCGGCAGCGCCCGTCACCAGTATCTTCACACCAGTCCACCGTGCGCATAGAGATTCCAGATGTCGACCACTGGCTTACCGGCAGTGTCTAGGTCCCGATAGCTGTGATGTGGGGCGCCGACGATCAGGAGATCACTTCTACGGACGAGTTCCTCTGCGGACACAAAGCCAGGGTCACGCACATATGGATCGGTGCAGAGGACCTCAGAGCACTCCATCTCCAGGATCTTGCGCAACTTGTAGGAGAGCGAGCTGCGCGTATCGTCGCTCTCGGCCTTGAAAGCCATTCCTAAGATTCCGACAGTCAGGGCAGCAAGATTGGTGGTCTTCTGAATTGAACGTACGATATAACCAGGCAGCCCTTCGTTGACCAACATGGCGGCCTGGCCCAGGTAGAAACTGTTTCCATAGTGCGCCGCGAGTTGCATTGTGTCTTTCAAGAGACAGGGACCCGCCGCAAACCCTGCCGTAGGGAGATCCTGAGCGCGAGGATACTTGTAAGTGAGTGCGTGGTGAATCGCGTAGTAATCGAGACCTTGATCATTTGCGATCATGTAAAACTGATTGGCCACCGAAAACTTCAGGTATCGCCACGCGTTGGTAAACAGCTTCGCCAATTCCGCCTCGGCTGGACGTAGCTCCACAATGTCCTCTGTTAAGGACCGGAAAAGGGTCCCGGCCCTCTGCAGCCCGCTGGCGGTAAACGAGGACACAATCTGTGGGAGTTCCCGAAGCTCCTTGATGGCGTGGCCCTCGGCAATGCGCTCAGGACAAAATGCCACATCAATCTCGATGCCAGCCCGACTCAGAGATTTCACCACAAACTCCGTCGTCCCGGGGAAGACAGTGCTTCGGAGAACCAGCAACTGCCCGGCCACAAAATAGGGACTGTACATGTCGATTGCCCGCTTCATGTCGCGAAGGCGCGGATTCAGAAACTCATCGACCGGTGTTCCGATGATCAGGACAACGGCCTCGCTCCGGCTGATGGACTCCGGAGAGTTGGAAAGCGTGAGGTTCCCCTCTTGCAGGGCTTGCTGCAGGAGGGGCTCCGCATCCTGCTCCTTGAATGGCATCGTGCCCGCGGAGACGAGTTGTAGGGATTGATCATTGATGTCAAAGATACAAACCTTCTTGCCATTTGTAGCGAACATGATCGACAGTGGCAGCCCAACATGGCCACAGCCGCCGACAACACACAGGTCATAGTCAAATCGCAAAGGTAGCTACCGCCTTTCTGCCTTCTCCTCGACTTGTGCCTGGATGTAGCGTTCCCTCACGCTTCGCTATGCACCCCTGAGAGCCTCTTCCGATCAACCTCAACGCGTCTCGTCTAGCTTCGAGTGAGGAGGATAGCGCCGATTAAGATGACTCCTGAGCCAAGGATCTTCGTCCATGTGATCGTCTCGTTAAACATGAGGACCGACGCGAGCGTGACAAGCATGAATCCTGTTCCGGTCATGATCGGATACGCTACGCTCAGTTGCATTCTCTGCAGGACCGACAGGTAGAAGATCAATGCGACGCCAAATAAGAATAGGCCGAGCCAGACCCAACCACTCTGAACCATGCCTCTGATACCTAGGCCGTGCCCGATGGAAGTTGAAGCCACCTTCATCAAGACGTTAGCGGCACTATTACAGAGGATGGCAAGGACCAAGTAGAGCCACAAGAGATTCACCTCCGACTTACGATTTCAACAGATGGTACATCTGGAACAGCTGAGCCTTGTACGGAATCAGATAAGGGGCGTCACCATCGATGGTGACGCCCGATGTTGTTGCCCATTGTAGTAGCTTCGCGTCGAATCCGGAGCCGCTGCCGAACGCTGCCTGTAGATCGGACCTTCCATCGTAGATGGTGGACAAGGTGACCCATGCCCTGTAGGCAAATGGGTTTGTCAGAAGGTAATGTCGGAATGCTGACGGAATGGTGAGGAGGGGTCCTGGAGTGCCCCCTGGCAACACTCCCCAACTCCTGTACATATTCGCTTGTGGCTCCGAGAATACGTTGAGCCGATGCTCGGCCAGCCAGGCGCTATCTTGCAGGACGACCGGGACGTCTGGGAATACGTACTGGGTGATCAAGGCGGGGAAGTGCGCAGAGGAGGTCTCGTAGTTAACCACTAGGTCGGCCGCCTGGATCCTGTTTTGGAACGTACCGTAACCCTGTAGCAGACCTATCCGTGTCCCGGCGCTGACCTGTATCACCATGAGCAGGCCGACGACTCCAAGTGCCAACGCATATTTCGGCTGTGGATGCTTCTCTATCAGATAGGCACGCACAAACGTCACATAGACGGCAACCAAAAGAAGCAAATTGTACGTCGTATAGCGTGATGACAGAGCCTGCGGTATTCCAAAGCCTGATCTCCCGATCACGAGCAACAAGTCGAAAAATAGGGCAAAGAGGATCCAGGCTGCAGTAGATTGAAGGAGAATATCTCTGGGATGCCTCCACCAGAGGAATAAGCTGTACACGGCAGCCCCGAAGAGGACTATGCCAAGGACGCCCGCTTCAAAGTACCCGCCGGGGCTATTGTTGGAGATGGCAAAAATACCACTGCACGCGACGAAAAAGTACTTCAGGGCAATGACGGGATGGGTCAGGGCATAGAGGTAGCCAGGACCTCCCGATATGCCAAAATTGAATCCCAAGAGGTAGACGCCAATGGTAAAGAAACCGGCGACTAGCCATTGGAGTCTGTCAGTTTTAGTGCGGTGAAGGAAGAAGGGGGCAAGGCTCGGCCAGATCAGAAGTCCCTGGACAGACGACAAGGACGCGAGAATGCCCAGAACCACGGCGATGAGTACAGCCCATCTACAATCGAGTGCGAGAACAATGGTACCGCCAACGAGTGCTAGTAACACGAGATACCAGGCTGTTTGAAAGGCCCACAGGGTGTTCTCGTTCTGAATGAGGCTAAATAAGATGTAGGGGATCGGGAGAAGCCATAATGTTCTGTGTATATAGCGCCCCAGAAACCAAATCATTGCATACACGGCGGTGGCAAGGATCCCAGCGTCAAGGTACATTATGACCTTATTGTGATAGTGGGTCAGTAATTGAACAGTAATGTAAATAATCTCTGGAACCAGCATTCGATTCTCGTTGTGTTGAGCCCACAACATGGGGAATGTCAACGTGTGATTGTAGTAGGCTATGACTAGTCCGGTAAAGTCCCATTCGTCCCAAAATGGAATATTCACGCCGAACTTAGCAACAAAGGTGATGTAGATTACGAAAGGGCTAGCCAAGAAGACGAGAGTAAGGATGCGACGCAAGGGAAAGTCTTCGATGAAGGAATATCTCGACTTTATTGACTTCAGCGCCATCGGTTACTGACGACCCCCCCCGCGCTCGTCTCGCAGATGTCGAGTCAGAATCTAGACAACGGCTGAGGAATCTTGTGCATCAGCGCGACATTCCTGCGGTCGTTCCCGTACATTAATGTGTGCCTGACTCCGGGGGGCCCTGGCGCCATGTTGACCTCCCTTGTGATGTGAGAAGACAGTGAGTGATAGATGGAGAGTGGCACTCTGAGAGGCTTAGCGCAAGGCGCTACCGGCTCTAGGATGAAACCTGTGGGGTGAGTGGTGGGAAAGGGGGAAATAGCGGAAGCAGCTCCAAATCTGGTGGTACCGGCCAACAGAAAAGGAGTGCTTCCGTGTGGATGAGCGTATCGCAGCGCTGCTGGGGTTGGAAGGGGTTGCGGTCAGGGAGGCGGTAGAGCGAGACGGCGGCTGGGAGGTCGAGGTGGAGCCGGCGTTGCCGAAACGCTGCGCCAGCTGCGGCGGCAGTGTCCATGGCCACGGCTGGCTGCCGAGGAGACGGGTCAGCCATCTGTGGATCGGGGTCAGGACAGTGCACCTCAACTGGCTGCCGCAACGAGGCCTCTGTGAGCAGTGCGGCAAGACGGTCACCACCCGGCCGGTTGGCCTGGAGCCCTGGCAGCTCCAGACCCCCCAGGCCCAAGAGATCGCCCTGGTGGCGCTTCGCCGGCAGAGCTTCCGGGCTGTGGCCCAGGACCTGGGGGCTAGCCCAGCCAGCCTCAGGCGGCTGGTGGACCGCACAGTACCGCTGGAGGATAGGTCCTGGCACCAGATCCCGGGCGACCTGGTGCTGAGCGTGGACGAGCACAGTTTCAGAGGCACCGACCTGATGATCACGATCGCCCTCAGGTCTCCGCTGAAGCGGCTGCTAGTCATCCTCCCAGACGACCGCATGGCGTCTTTGGAGGCCTGGCTGAAGGAGTTGCCAGGAGAGGTCAGGGACCGCATCCGGGTGGTCAGCACCGACCTCAAGGAATCTTACCGCAAGGTGTTTTCCCGGCTGTGCCCTGCCGCCGTGGTGGTGCCCGACCCCTTTCACCTGGTGCGGGAGATGACGAGAGTCCTGGATGACGTCCGCCGTCTGGAGCAGGCCGAGATCCGCCGCCCCATCCCCCGCTGGCCGCTGGTCAAGGGTGCGGAGAAGCTCTCGCTTCCCCAGCACGGCCAGCTGGCGGCGATCTGCCGGGACTACCCGGCCCCGGGCCGCCCTCTACGCCCTGAAAGAAGACTTCCGCACCCTGCTCCAGGAGCCAGATCCTGCCCTGGCCGCCCAGCTGCTCTCCCGCTGGCTCTTGAACGCCGACAGCTGCGACCACGTCGAGGGCCACATGCTGGCCAATCTGGTCCGCAGATGGCGAGATGGTCTGCTCCACCACTGGCACACCGCCCAACGCTGGACCAACGGCTACATCGAAGGCCTGCACACCAAGATCAAGCTGCTCAAACGCATCAGTTACGGCTTCACCAATCGAGACCGCTACCGCAAGAAGATGCTGCTCGCCTTCCTCCCTGCTCTGCCAGCCCACAGTTCTTGACACAGCGCCGGCGCTACCCGAGCCGGATGCTACCAAGAGAGGTGGCAGCCGCAAAGGTGGTCGGCAAGTTGTGACCGCAACGCTCGAGTCGTTGGCGGCGCCGGCTATGTGACTAGAGGATCCCAGTTGCCAGTGAGGGGGTCCGAATCTCTCCGGGGCGCCGTAGTTGCCGAGGCTATGTGGGAGACAGATCAAGGCAAACTAGGAGGATCGACTGAGAGTCGAGAAGTTTGACCAGATTGGCCTCCGGAGGCCAGCCGAGCAGTGAAGGAGGCCGCCTTGGCACTTTGAGCACCAGCGATATCCAGTTGCCGCCAGCTCCACCACCATCTGAGGAGTCCGCTGACCAATTGACCGAAGGTGGCATCGGCTCTCTGCTGGTGCCAGAGCGGCTCCAGATCTGGGCATGGGTCCTCGCCTACACGGCGATTATGGGAACCGTGACGGTTCTCCGCTATCATCTGTGGCTGGCGAACGGTTGGGATCTGGGCCTGTACCAGCAGGGTCTGTGGATGATATGGCACCGAGGTTTCTTCGCTCCCTCCAGCTACACCGGGCAGTCGATCCTGGCCCGTGGTGGATCCTTGGCGTTGCTCCTGTTTGCCCCCTTGTATGCAATTGGTGGAGTGGGGCTCCTACTTGTCGCCCAAGCGTTTTGTCTCGGACTAGGGTACCTATTCGTGCGCCGGATCGCCGAATTCATGGGCGTACATCCCTCTGTCGCCCACTTGTTGGGACTAATCTATCTCACATTTCCGACTGTAGTCGGTGTAAATCTGGCAGACTTTCACCCCGATGTGCTGGCTGTGCCCGTCTTGTTCGCCGTCATCTGGGCAGGCCTGCGCGACCGCTGGATCTGGGCGGCTGTACTGGCCTTGGTGGCGGCCCTGGTCAGGGATACAGCGACCTTGCCGACGCTGGCACTAGGTGCTGTCTTGATTTTTCAGCGTCACAGCTGGTCCGGCTTGGCCGTGATGGCGGCGGCGGCGGTTGCCTTTGCTTTGGATGCCCACGTCGTGATGCCGGCTCTCACTCATGGGGCGACAGTCCAGATTGTCCCCGGATTGGCTGCGACCACGGTGCCTGCCCTCTTGGCCCGGATTGCTGGCCAACTTCGCACCTATGAATACCTGGGCGTCCTCGTCATTCCACTCGTTGCCTTGGTGGCACTGGGATGGCGGCGTGTTCTCAATCCCTGGTGGATCCCTGCCCTGTTCGTGGTGGGCCTCAACCTCTTGACCGCAAAGGGTGCCACTACTGACCCCTTCGACCAGTTCACAGTGGCTGCCGTGCCGTTTCTGTTGATGGGAACGGTCGTGGCGGTTTCATCACTGCCGAGCCGCATGCCCCGCGTGAGGCGACAACTGGTGATGGTCCTGCCGCTCGTGCTCCTGTTGGTCGTGCTCTATCATGAAAAGCACGTAGCGTTTGGACCACAGCCGCCGAATCTCGTGCAAGTGGAGGCAGCAGCACTGCTGGTGCCTGGGTCTGCGCCAGTCGTGACCCAGAACTTCGTGGCTCCCCACCTGGCAGACCGAGCGGTAGAGGTCGTGCCAAGTCAGGCATACCACCCAGTGCTGCCAACGGGCACGTATGTGTTACTCGATACGGCCTACTCGACCGGTAGCACGCGGAAGAGCCTGCTTGTGGCGCTTGAACGAGCGCTACCAGGGAAAGGCAAAGTGGTCTTCAACCAGTCGGGGGTGGAGGTCATCCGGACGACCACGCCGATTCACCTGTAGCAGAGGGGGACGCGACGAATGACGTCAATCGACGCAAGGGGACCCCGGGTACCTAGTGCCCGGGACTTGGTGCGGATGGCAAGCCGCCGGTGGCACTCCTTGCGCATCTGGTTGGAGTTGATCCGAAACCTCGCGGTGCGCGATGTCGAAACGCGCTATAAGCACTCCCTGCTTGGCCTCTACTGGGCGATTATCAATCCGTTGATCACAGCGGTGATCTTTAGTTTCGTCTTCACGGTCATCTTTCATGCGAGTTCGAAGCCGATTCCGTACGTGGTGTTCCTGTTGACCGGTCTCACCTTTTGGAACCTGTTTGCAAACAGTGTGGTGTCGGCCACGGGCAGCATCACCGGGAATGCCGCACTACTTTCCAAGCTCTACTTTCCCAGGGTGGTGATCCCCACTGCCTCAGCGATCGCCAGAGTCATCGACTTCCTGTTCGCACTCTTCGTCTTGGCGGTGTTCATCGTCGCC
>JAJZKY010000082.1 GCA_021803885.1 Planctomycetota bacterium | reverse complement strand
CACGACATCGACCACCGAGCCGGTGTTGTCGGTCAAGGCCCAGGAGACCGGGCCGGCGGAGGAATTGGACCCCGCGTTTTCCTGGGCCAGAATCTGGTTTTCACCAGAACCCATCAGGAAGCGCTTGGCCACCGTTGCCGTGCCGTCACTGGCGACATCGAGCACCGCCAGCAGATTATCGCCATCGTAGATGTATTGCTCGTTGAGCGTCACGGTTCCACTGCCATTGGTCACCACCTGCGAGATTCGCCGATTCTGGGTGTCGTAAGTGTATTGTACCGTCTGGGTGATGGTTCCAGAATAGGCTATTTCGGTCAGGCGGTTGCGATTGTCCCAGGTGTAGGTGATGTTCTGCGAGCCATTGGTTTGGCTGGTGAGATTGCCGTTGTTGTCGTAATTATACGTGTATGTGCCGTCTGATGTCGTCTGATTGTCGGCGCCGGTGGTGTAGTTCGCCGTGCTGGAAGTGCCGCCGGTGCTGGTACTGGTACTGGTACTGGTGCGGTTGCCGTTGGCGTCGTAGGTGTAGCTGCCGGAGGTGGAATTGGTCAGAAGTTGATTGTCATGGTCATAGGTGAAGGTGGATGTGACGGGGTTGCCGCCGGCATCCGGGATTGTCTGGGAGACCAGCCGTCCACCGGCGTCGTAGGCGTAGGTATATTGCGTGGTTGCCGTGGGGCTGGTTTCAATGGTGGTGTTGATGCCGGTGAGGCGGTTGAGGGGGTTGTAGCTGTAGGCGGTGGAAGCAACCAGTTGCGTGCCGGCCAGATCGGAATAACGGTTCATGGCCGTCATGTTGCCATTGGCGTCATAGCTGTACTCCACCAGTTTGGGCGTGACGGTGTTGGATGAGGCGCTGAAGGGAGAAATCAGCCCCGCATTTATGCCGTCGCCCAGCGAGAACTGCCGGATCGCAGCCACCCGGCCGGCGGCATCGTAGGTGTAATAGTTGAAAAGATCGTAATATCCGTCCACAATCATGTACACATATTGTTGTTCGCCATCGGCGTAGTAGGTGTAATTGAGCGAAATTTGGTAGCCGGGCATTATTGCGTCGCGGGTGATGATTTGGATGGTCGGACGGTTCAGGGCGTCATAGGTGTAGGTGGTGGTGGAGATGGTGTTACCGTTGGCGTCAGCGGACTTGGACGTAGTGAGATTGCCGTTGGGATCATAGGCCCAGGTGAGGGTTTGGGTGAGGTTGCCATTGGCGTCAAACCATTGTTCCTGCTTCGGACGGTTCAGGGCGTCGTAGGCGTAGATGTTTTTGGTTCCATTGGGGTTGACCTTGCTGATGAGATTGCCGTTGTTGTCGTAGGCGTAGGTGGTGACGTAGCCCTGCTGACTGGTTTGAGTGTACTGGCGGTTGAGGGCGTCATAGGTGTAGCTCGTGACGTTGCCGTCCGGATCGGTGACGCTGACTTGATTGCCGTTGGCGTCGTAGGCGTAGGTGGTGGTGGGAGCAGCGGCGCCGGTGGTGGGCGGCGGCTGGATTTCGGAAGTCTGTTCATTGAGGGCGTTATAGGCGTAAAATGTGGTGTTGCCGTTGGGGTCGGTGGTGCTGATGAGGTTGCCGGCGGCGTCGTAGGTATAAGTCGTGGTGGAATTCTCCGTCTGGCCGGTGGCGGCATCATAAACAGCCGGCTGGATTTGAGTGGTTTGGCGATTGAGAGCGTCATATTGATAATTCGTGGTGTACGCGGATGAATTACCACCCGGCACGTTGCCGCGGGGATCGGTGACGCTGACCAGATTGCCGTTGGCGTCGTAGGCGTAGGTGGTGCGAGCCTGGTAGTTCAAGGTGATGGTTTGGCTGATCTGATTGGAATTGACCGATGCAGCCAGGATAAGAATCTGCGAATATCGGCCAGCCGGCAATGCGATGGTCTGGCCCCCGGCCAAGACGACATTGTTCAGGCTGTCGTTCGAGTTGGTGGGACCGAAGGTGAAATTCTGGCCGTACCAATTCAGGCTGGAACCAAGCTTGGCGGATGAGTAGGCGTCGCCCTGGCCATCGATGCCCCCGTTGGTGAACTTCGAGTCATCCGTGGCGATACCCATAGCATTGTAGTCGGTGGAAAGATTGACCTGTACCGTGGCGCCGCCGGAAGCCGGCACGAGATCGATGGCCAGAATGGCCAGATTCGGGGCGCCCGGCAGCGTTAAAGCGTCCAAATTCTGGCTGGAGTCGGCGGAAAGGCTATAGCCATAGAGATTATACGAGCCGCTAGTATCCAATCCATTATATGTATCGATATACGACATTGTTTTGACGGTGAATTCACCGGGGTAACTCTGGGGCGTATTCCACCCGCTGAAATTCTGGCCCACTGCACTGGCCGCGCCAGCCTGATCCGTCTCGGAAATTTTGCGGTTCAGGGCATCATATTGGTACATTATGGTATTGCCATTAGGATCCGTGGTGCTGATGAGATTGCCGTTGTTGTCGTAGGCGTAGGTGGTGGTGGGTTGGGCGTCGCCGGCGGTCGGGGCCGGCTGAATCTCGGCGGTTTTCCGATTTAAGGCGTCATATTGGTAGGTGGTGGTGTTGCCGTTCGGATCAGTCACGCTGGTGAAATTGCCGTTGGCGTCATAGGTGTAATTTGTGAGAGCCTGGTAGTTCAAGGTGATGGTTTGGCTGGTCTGATTGGAATTGACCGCTGCGGCCAGGATAATAACCTGCGAATATCGGCCGACCGGCAAGGCGATGGTTTGGCCCCCGGCCAGAACGACATTGTTCAGGCTGTCGTTCGAGTTGGTGGGACCGAAGGTGAAATTCTGGCCGTACCAATTCAGGCTGGAACCGAGCAAGGTGGCCGAGTAGGCATCACCCTGGCCATCAATGCCGCCGGTGGTGAACTTCGAGCCATCCGTGGCGATACCCATAGCATTGTAGTCGGCGGAAAGATTGACCTGTACCGTGGCGCCGCCGGAAGCTGGCACGAGATCAATGGCTAGAATGGCCAGATTCGTGTTGTTCGGCAGCGTGAGAGAAGCCAGGCCCAAGCCGGCATCAGATCCAAAAACATAACCATAGACATAAGCGTTTTGATTGACCGGCCCTTGGCCGCCGGCGGCCGTGTCGTAATAGGACATGGTATCAGCAATGTTTTCGTAGGTGTAATTCTGTGGCGTAAGCCAACTACTGAAGCTATTAGAGTATGATCCGCTTGCCACCGTTGGATCGATTTCAGCTATTTTCTGGTTCAGAGCGTTGTAGACGTAGGTGATGGTATTGCCGTTGAAATCGGTCTTGCTGGTAAGGTTGCCGTTGGCGTCGTAGGCAAAACCATCCGCTTGCAAGTGGGTGGTGGTTTGGGAATTAACGGTGGTGATGGCGGTGACATCGACTTCGTTTGTTTCTTCGTTCAGGGCATTGTAAACGTAATACACGGTATAAGTGCCGGCGGTGGCGGTGCTCAGGTTGCCGTTGGGTGCGGTCTTGGCAATCAGGTTGCCGTTGAGGTCGTAGGCCCAGGTGGTGGTTGGATGGGCGGTGGTGGTGGAACTCGCGCCATTGGATTGAACGGTGGTGACGCTCACCGCTGGTGCAATTTGCTCGATCTGGCGATTCATGGAATCATATTGATATTGCGTGACGCGGCCGAGCGGATCGGCTGTGGCTATGAGATTGCCATTGGCGTCGTAGAAGTATTGCGTAACCGGCCGGGCGGCGCCGGTGGCGGGCGCGGGCTGGATGACGGAAGTCTGGCGATTCAGCGCGTCGTAGTTAAATGTCTCACTGCCGGCAGGCCGGCCCGTTAAACTGGCCGTCAGGTTTTCGTTGGGATCGGTCATGGAGGCGACGTTGCCATCGGCGTCGTAGGTCCAGGTGGTCGTGGGAGAACTGTTTACGGTGGTAACCGTGCCATCGGCGGCAACGGTGGTAACGGCGACGGCGGGATCGATTTGTTTGATCTTGCGATTCAGGGCGTCGTACTGATATTGTGTCACGTTGCCATTGGGGTCGGTCATGCCGGTGAGGTTGCCATTTTTGTCGTAGGCATAAGTGGTCACCGGGCGAAGCTGGACGGAATTGATTAGTACCTGGGCGTTGATCGTGCTGGAACCGGAGATCGTCACCGTCCAAGTACCGGTGGTCAGAATCACCGGATCGGTGTAATAGGTCGCGTAGGTGGTGTCACCGGGGGTGATGTTGAACGAATACATCTGCTGACCGCTGCTATTGTTGAAATTAACGGTCAATATCTGGCTGGCGCCGCCGGAATTAGCCGCGGATTGGGCGGCCAGCAGGGCGAGAACGTATTGTTCGCCGCTGCTGTCGACGGTGAAGGTCTGGCTGATCGAGCCGGCGGGCTGGATGTACGCCGCCTGCGTGCCAATCGTGGCAGGCTGGCTCGTAGTCAGGGTGCTGCCGTTGGCGGCCAAGCCCGCGCTTCCGGAGAAGCTCCAGTCGATGCCGGCGCCGGTGGGATCGAGGACGTAACTGCCGGACGACAGCGCCGGCGACTGGAACGTGTCATTTCCGATCGCATCGGTATTGGTCACGGAAGTGCCGCCGGAAACGGGCGCAATCGTCTCGATAAGTTTGTTCTGGGCATTATAGATATAGTTGGTGGTGTCGCCGTTGGGATCAGTCACGGCGATTTGGTTGCCGTTGTTGTCGTAGGCGTAGATGGTCTTGCCGCCCAGCGCATCGGTCTGCTGGGTCAGCCGGTTGGTGGCATCGTACTGGTAAGTGGTGATGTTGCCGTTGGGATCCTTGCTGGTGAGCATGTTGCCGACGTGGTCGTAGGTGTAGGTGGTCTGACCACTCAGCGCATTGGCGCTAGTCAACACTTCGCCTAGGCTGTTGTAGGTCATAACCGTGGTGGCAAGCGTATCCGGGCCGTAGGGTGCGGCGATTGGATTGAAGTTCGCACCATAAGCACCAAGTTGCTGGTCGATTGACGTATAAGTTCCGACGTCAGAGGCACTCAGAGCATTGGCGGCAATTTCGCCCGTGGGAACGGACTGAGCGAGGACATCGCCGATGCCATCTAGGGTTTGCAGCACGAAACCGCCGTCGGGATGGAGCGTTTCTACCAGCCGGTTGCGGCTGTCGTAGAAGTAAGAGGTGGTGTTGCCGTTTTCATCGGTGCGGCTGCTGACATTGCCCAGGCCGTTGTAGGCGACAAGCGCGGTGGCGCCGTCGGGATTGATGGTTTTAACCAATTCGTTTTTGAGGTCGTAAATGAATTTCGTCACCAGACCGCGCGGATCAGTTTGGGACACCTTTCGGCCATCGTAATAGGTGTAGGTGGTGGTCGCGGCGTCCGCGGTTTTGTAGCCGGCGGTGCTGGTGAGCAATTCGCCTAAGGCGTCATAGGTGTACCGGGTGATATTGCCGTTGAAATCCTGCGAGCTGATTAGATCGCCGATGGCGCTGTAGGCATTGGTTGCGGGGACGCCGGCGCCGTTGATCTGTTCAGTCGTGGTGACCAATTGGCCGGCGGTGTTATAGGCGTAGATGGTGGTGTAGGCGGTCTGAGTAGCCGAACTGGCGCCGACGACGTTGCCGTCGGGCTGGGTTTGGGAAGTCATTTCACCAAGCGAGTTGTAGGCATAGGTGGTGATGGCGTCGATACCGGAGGGGTCCTGTGTCATAGTCTTAATATTGCCGTTGGCGTCGTAGGTGTAGGTGGTGACGTGATTCAGACCGGTGGGATCCAGCGTAACGCTGCTGAGCACCTCGTACGGGCCGTTGATGATCTGGTAGGTGTAATCGGTGGTGATCCCGGTGGGCGACATCGATTGCGTGTAATTGCCGGCGACATCGTAGACGGAATATTGCGTCTTGCGGCCGGCAGCGTCGGTGGTGGACGCGAGTTGGTAGGGTGCGTTGGGCTCGGCGGCGGTCGGCTGACCCCAGGCGTTGGTGCTGAAAGTCTGGTCCGGGTTGATGGTTTCGGCCAGCAAGCCGTTCTTGTTGAAATCGTAAACAGTGGTGTTCCCCAACTCGTTGGTATACGCGGTCTGGTTGGTCATCAGATCGTAGTTGTAGCGCTCCTGGTTGTTGAGCGGATCGGCGACGGAAAACACGCGGCGGTTGGGATAGTAATTAAAGCTATAAGCGGCCACGGGCGTAACCGAACCATTCGTATACAAAGCATTGGTGATGCTGTCCAACAGACCGACGGTCGAGCCGGACGCGAGATAGCTGTACTGTGTTTCATGCTCCTGACCGTTGGCGTCCGCCGGCGAGTTCACCGCAGCCAGTTCGGTTATGGTGTTGGAATTGACCGTAGTCGTCGAATATTGATACGTCCACTTTCGCCCGGTGGAATCGGTTATCAGCGAAATATGATCGCCGCTCCAGGTAAAAGTCAGCGAGAAGCTTTGATTTTGTGCGATGTCCACACTCTGCAGGAACTGCGGCGTCAGAGTGCTGTTGTAGGTCATCTGGAGCGTATCGCCGTTGTGATCGGCGAGGGAGGCGAGCACATAAATGGGATTGCCGTTTATATCCTCGCCGGCGATGAAATGGCGCACTGTTCCGTCGGTATCCGCGTAAAGGAACGAACCATCGGATAGTTGGGTTAATACTCCATAGACGCCGGGCTGGTCCGAATAGACACCGCCGCTTTGGGGAGTGAACGTGCTCTGTTCGCCGGTTCCGGTAGTCCACGTCACCTGCTTTGTGAGAGAATTTAGTTTCAGGAAATCGCTGTAGCTGTCGGTCCAGCCGGCGCCTAGGCCAATATCGATCGGCGTCTGATTCGAAGCGGGGATGACCGTCAATCCTGCAGCATCCGGCGCCGGCGTCAGCGTGGAATTGTAGGTGCGTGAGAAATCCAGCGGCAGTCCGACGTCGGGAATGCTGATGTCCGTTTCGTTGTGGTAGAGATTGCCGTTGTAGGGATCGACCGGGTCGCCGGTGGTATTATAGATTTGGCTGGATGTGGGCTGGATAACGGCCGTCGGGATTGCGTAACCAGCGGAGGTGCCGCCGTGACCGCTCTGCGCGCCATACTGGGCGATCAATGTGCCGCGGTTGTAAGAAAAACCTGTGGACGAAGGCGGCGGGAAGTTCTCAGCAATCCATACGTTGCCAACCCAATAATTACCGGGGCTGGCCACGGGGTAGGTTTCACTATTCGTGCCCGCCGGAACCGCATAATCCGGATCGACGACCAGCGTATTGGGAGCGATGATGGTATCGCCGTTGTCCAACTCCCCAAGCAGTTGGCTTTCGACGCTCTGGCTAGGGGTTTGGATACCGGTGCTGGCGTAGTACGGCGAAAGATTATTGGGATCGCCGCCAGCGGAGACCGGCCACCAGCGGCTCAATTCGTATTGGAGATTGCTTAGGTTCGTAGCGTCGTAAGTGCCGGAGACGGATCCGCCGTAGTAGGTGGTTGTATTGCCCGCCCCCTGGGCGGGAGTGATGGATACCAGGGAGTAGCCATGTTCCGCGGCAAGTTGAAATCCCACGACGGTCGAAATGGCGTTGGAATTGGTCATCTCCTGGATCACGCCGGCCTCAAGGGAGGAGCCATTGTCCGTCACGAGGCGGAAAACATCCTGAAACTGCGTCTGTCCCTGTGTGCTGAGTTCCACCACCCCGGATGAAGTAACGCTGTAATTTGTGTCGTTGGCCGGAAAGTACTTGGGGAAGATGCTCGGTATATCCGTGGCCAGCGTGCTGAAAATGGGGTCGGTCGCGTCCCAATGCTCGTCGTTCGCGAGGCTGGAAAGACTGGACAACGAAAGCGCATCTGCATACGTGATACCACTGGACATATCTCCGATCCAGACATTTCCGGTCAGTTCGGCAATGCCGCGGGACTGCGAGTCCCAGGAGTTGAAATATTTCGCCGCCGCCAGGCCGACCATGAGGTTCTGGTACGCGGTCGCGTCGGCTACAGGCACGGTCGAAGGGTTGGCGATCTGATCGGCATAGACCTGCTCGCCGAGCTGGTTCAATTGCGACTGGATGTTGAGTATCGCACTATCCGACCATTGCCCTACATCCACGCCGATGCCAACCACCTGTCCCGCCGTGTGGGAATACTGATGGGTGATATCGCCAGAGATTGGCCCGGCCTGGCCAATCTGGAGTTGATCAAGCGTCAGGGTAAAGCTGCTGCCAGGTATGTAACCGCCGCTGGAGTTGAAGCTTGGAGCGTTAAGCGTATAGCTTGAATTTGCAAGGATTGTCGTGGTACCGTCCGAATTGATCGCTTCCAATACAGGCGTCAATAATCCAGCTTCAGGGCTATTCCATGTTAGCACAACCGCATCGGTTCCATATTGGGTGATGTCAATGGTATCCGTAAGAATGGTTTGACTGCTCGAATTGGTTACCTGCACCTGCAATCTGGCATCCGAATAGGATGGCAGGGTGTTGCTCGAACTTTCGACAACGTAAGGAAGACTTGAAGGGATGGCAGTGAACTGTTGGGCGATGATCGGCCCATCATGGGTGATGTTTGCCACTGAAAGCCCGGTGTTATTTTTCGCCAGCGCTGCGGCAACCTGATCCTCGTACCATTGATAGGGCGTCTGGGTGGTGTTGGGGAACAGCCGCACGTCATCGATGAGAGCCACGTTATTATTGCCGGAAGGGTTTATACCCTCGATTTGCACCGTATGGTTGCCCGCGGCAAGCGTAAACGCCGACGTTGCGTATCCCATATAATTTGTGCTTGCTGGAGTAAAGGTGGAAACGGTCTGGCCGTCGATGAGGACCGCGAGCGTCTCGCCTCCCTTGTTTAGAGTTTGACTTTGCGCCGCCCAGAGGCTCAGCACGTATGTGCCGGCGGCGAAGCCGTCGGTTTGCGAGATGGAACCAGTGTTCTCAAGGAAACCCACCTGGTTACCGTCGGGAGCGTTGGTATTGCCGGTAAGCGCGCTACCGTCGGCGGACACGCCCGCCGTACCCGTAAAAGTCCATCCCGCGTTAGAAGGATCGGACTGGTAAGCGCCGGATGCCAGAGATGGTGTTTCAAATCCACCGTCGTTGAGCATTATCGGCGCTGAGGAAACCGGCATGGACAGCCAACTGTTGGAGGAAACAGAACTGTACGGCACAAGGGTCAGAGCGTTGACGTTGGAATAATTGGCATCCTGGTAATTCTTGAATTTCCAGGATGGATCGAGGTTGTAGGTTGTCCCATCCACTTTAACCTGCACCCACACGTGATTGAAAGTCCAGGTCGAACCAGTCCACGTCGGATGAAGCCCGGCGATGTTCAGGATGGAGCCCGCAGCGTATCCATCACTACCCTGCGTGCCCAGCCAGGCGTTGACCTGGCTGACGGTCGGGGCGATCGTTCCCTGCACAAATTGTAGATCGGAGGCTGAAATCCCCACCGCCTCCAGATCGCTGATGAGCAACGCCGCCTGGTCCCAGTCGTTGCCCATCTTCGTTGCCGCCGTGGCGGCGGGGCCTTTCATAAAGCCATAATACGGCTCATAGGCGATGGTGTTGTAGACGTTTTGGAAGACGCTCAGGATCATTTGCGTCGCCGTCTGCGTGTTGTAAGAGCCGACGAGCACAGCATCGGTGGAGGACCCGCCCGAATCGGACATGGTCAGGCCGGCGAGAATGATTGTATTTGAGTAATTGACATTGACCGTTTGGCTCTTGGCAATCTGCGTCCAGTTGGTATCGTCGGTGGAATAGTAGGCGGTAAGAGTAGTACCCGATCTGCGGAGGCGCACCCATACAGGCGCCGCACTCGTTGGCGCCGGGCATGCAATACTTGTCGATTGTTGGGTTGATCCATCCGAGGAAATCCACTGGAACGTGATCGATCCGCTATTGGAAACCATGACCGAGGCCATGGCCGCGCCGGTCTGATTGGAATCCAGAAATTCCACTCCGCCGGCAAGTGTGGAATTCGATCCGGTGAAACCGTTGATTTGGGCGGTAAGCGTGCCATCGCCGGACCAGGGTTGCAATGCGGAATTCACAAGATTGGAGCCGGCCAGCATGTCGATCTGTGAACCGCTCTGTTGTGTGATGCCATACCCGGAACCGATAGTCAGAGCGTCCTTGACGTAGAGCGTGGAGTTCGGAGCCAATGTGACATTGGTATTTAAAGTTACCCCATCCAATGTGCCGCTGGCGCTCTGGATAATCCCATTGTTGGAAAGATAACCCACTTCCAAGCTCCCGCCGCCGGAAGAGATCGTACCCCCGGTGATCGTTCCGCCATCCAGCAGCAGCGTCGTGCCGGTGATGTTTGAAAGGGTGAGCGTAGTACCGATGTTATTCAACGCGCCGGTGATTTGGACCTGACCGGCGGAATAATTCAACGTTCCCATATTGCTCGTCGTGAAGCATCCACCCAAGTTGAGCATTCCACCGGTTTCCACATTGATGATCCCGGAGGCACTGGTCCACGTGCTGATGCCGCCGGAAGATTGATAACCCGCGAGGGATGCCGTCCCGCCGGCAACGTTAATCGTGCCTGAATTCGTGAATCCAGTCTTAGCGCGAACATTTCCCCCGGCGCTAAAGATTCCGCCACTTGTCACGGTGATTGTGCCGTTGTTGGTTATATAACCGTACGCGCCCCCAGTGATCATATTCACATCGCCGCCGGTGAAAACATTGATGTACCCGCCGCTGGAGTTGATGACCGGCCCGTAGCCGCCCAAAGCAAGCACTCCGCCGGCAGCGTTAATGGTTCCGTTATTGGTGAATGTCCCGTTGCTCTCGTCATTGAAGGTTCCACCGGTCGTGACGTTGATGGTTCCAGTATTGGCATTGGTGAAGTTGACATAACCGCCGGAACTAAGGATTCCGTTGTCGATGTTGATCCTTCCATAATTGGACAGCGTGCTGCGGTTACCACCGGAGATTTCGCCGTTTCCGCTGAGCGTCCCTCCGACTGCTTTGATCGTCCCCCCTGTATTGACCTTCATCGTGCCGGAGATCAACGCATTCGAACCCGGGTTAAGTGTCAGCACTCCATCCAGTGTGACGTTGCCAAAGCCGCAGTCTACGCTGGCTTGTAGAGATCCGCTGCCGGATAAGTCGGCGCTTTCAACCAAGTTTTCAAAAATAATGGTATTACCGGTGATGGCATTGATTGTCCCCGGATCGGTTGTTCCCGAACCATTGAGGGTCACGCCACTGGCAAAGATGACCTGCGATCCCGTATTGGCGCCGTCGGCGTTGAGTTTCCCGGCGGCAATAGTGCCGCTGCCGGCTTCGAGGATGATGCTCCCTTTGCCGGAAACGGTCTGGGTGTTACTTGTGCCATCGATAAAATCAATGGCCCCGCCGGCGTCCACGGTGATCGTGGCGCT
>JAJZKY010000081.1 GCA_021803885.1 Planctomycetota bacterium | reverse complement strand
CGATCTCACCATCGATACGTTGCCAGTCAACTTTACGGGGCATCGGGCCATTGCGACGGCTGTCAACGGCTCCGTGCCAGGGCCGACCCTGCGCTGGCGCGAAGGCGACACGGTCACAATTCGCGTGACCAACCGGATGAAGGTATCCACCTCGATTCACTGGCACGCTCTTCGCTTACCGGCGGACATGGACGGCGTTCCCGGTTTGAGTTACGCGGGTATCGGGCCCGGCGAGACGTTCGTCTATCGCTTCCCGGTTCTGCAGAACGGAACCTACTGGTATCACAGCCATACTCGGTTCCAGGAACAGACGGGTCTGCTGGGGGCGCTCATCATCGATCCACGCAGCAAAGATCCGATCCAGTTCGATCGGGAATACGTCGTTCTGCTTACCGATTGGACGGATACGAATCCAGAGATCATCTTCAGCAACCTAAAAGAGAACAGCGAGTATTACAACTTCCATCGCAGGACGGCCGGCACACTGTTTTCCGACATTCGAAGGAAAGGGCTTCGAGCAACCGTCTCCGACCGCCTGATGTGGGGAAGAATGAACATGTCCCCGACGGACATCTCTGACGTATCGGGCTATACCTTTCTTCTCAACGGAAACCCGCCAGCGGCGAACTGGACCGGGCTGTTTCAGCCCGGAGAGCGGGTTCGGCTGCGCTTCATCAACGGGGCTTCCGACACCTTCTTCGACGTCCGTATTCCTGGCTTGCCGATGACGGTCGTTGCCGCAGACGGCAACGAAGTCGAACCGGTGACTGTTGACGAATTCCGCATGGGCGTTGCCGAGGTTTACGACGTGATCGTGCAGCCTCGGGAAGACACTGCGTACACGATCTTTGCGCAGTCGGAAGATCGGACGGGCTTTGCCCGAGGCACCCTCGCTACGAAGGCGGGCATGGCGGGCGCGATACCGCCGATGGATCCCCGCCCCATGCGCACAATGACCGACATGGGCATGGGAGGCATGGCAGGTATGGCTGGAATGAATATGGCCGGGATCGATGGAATGACTCAACAAGATATGGCGGGTATGAATATGGGGCATGCGAGCTATAACGCCCCGCCCCCGAAGTCGCCAGAACCTGCAAAGAGTGTCGCCATGGCCGAGATGTCCGGCATGAAGATGACGGAGAGTCCAGGCACCACTCCATTTCCGCAACCCTGGACACACACGGGACGAGCGATGCCGCCGCCGGGCGCTCGCAAGCCACAGGAACTGGTGCCGTCCAACCCTGTGCATCTCCATCCTGGGCCGCAGGTGGACATGGTCTCCATGCATGTGACAGAGCGGCTCAACGAACCGGGCGATGGATTGACGGGCAACGGACGGCGCGTGCTGACGTACGCCGATCTTCGCGCGCGCTACCGAGGTGTAGACGGCCGCCCGCCGGTGAAGGAAATCGAACTGCACCTGACCGGCAACATGGAGCGTTTCATTTGGGGGTTCAACGGCGAGAAATTCTCGGACGCGAATCCGATCGAGCTGAAGCTGGGGGACCGAGTCCGCTTCGTGCTGATCAACGACACCATGATGGAGCATCCCATCCATCTGCATGGCTTGTGGAGCGAACTGGAGAACGGGCATGGAGAGTTCAACCCTTACAAGCACACGGTGATCGTCAAGCCATCCGAGAGGGTCAGTTACCTGGTCAGCGCAGACACGCCGGGACGCTGGGCCTACCACTGCCATTTGCTCTATCACATGGAAGCCGGCATGTTCCGAACGGTGGTGGTGTCATGACCCCGAAACCGAATCGTTTCGCCCGCCGCGGAGTTGGGATGCCGCTCGTCATTGCACTCCTTTCATGGCTCATGCAATTCCCTGCAAATGCGCAGACGACGCATGACAGTTCCGGAAAGCGGGTTCCTGCGATCGGCCTCGGGCTACCGGTGATGGACAACGGCGTTTTTGCGCACGTTCTTTTCGATCAGATGGAGGGCCGCACAAATGGACCTGACAATGAATTTCGCTGGGATGGAGAAGGCTGGGTTGGAACGGATATGAATCGCCTCTGGCTGAAATCGGAGGGGTTCGCAGAAAACGGCGCCGTTCGCGATGGAATCCAGGAGGCGCTTTACGACCGTCCGATCCCCCGCATGAGGTATTTCGACGTGCAGGCGGGCGTAAGAGAAGACCTCGATTCCGGGCCGCGGCGAACCTGGGGAGCGGTTGGGATTGAAGGGTTGGCGCCCTACTTCTTCGAGTTTGAGCCGACATTTTACTTTCGCGGTGGAGGGAACATCGCAGGCCGCATCAATGGGTCGTACGACCTGCTGATCACACAGCGCCTCATCGCTCAGCCTCAGGTCGAGATGAATTTCTACAACAAAGATGATCGCAAGCGAGGCATTGGCTCCGGACTGTCGGAGATCGATACCGGTCTCCGCCTGCGATATGAGTTCAGCAGAAAATTCGCACCATACATCGGTTACGCCTACAACGGTCAAGTCGGCAGCGCGGCGGATTATGCCCGGCAGTCGGGAGAGACTGCGCACGATTCACGCTTCGTCTTTGGCCTTCGCGTTTGGTATTGAGGAGAGATGATTCCATTCCAAAGATGGTCACGATCTTCGGCGCTTTCACGGAGCATTCGGATGTGCGCGCACCGTACAGAGGGGGCGAATGCCGCCGGTCAGCGCGCTTTTGGGCAGACTGAATCGGCTGGTTTGAAAGTCAATTGAGAATCGAGGCTTCCCATGGGTAAATTCCTTTTCGGCTTCTTTGCCGGATCTCTTGCTATTCTCCTGGGCGGATTTCTCTGGATCCGCCTCGGTCTCGTCAATCCCCGAGCCGACATTCCTGAGAGCATCCTTGAGAAACACCTCGCGATGCCGTCTCTGGACGCCGCCCTGGACCGGCGGGCGCCGGAGACCAGGAATCCACTTCAACCAACCGATGCGACTCTGGTTGCGGGAATGAATATCTATCAGACGAACTGCGCCAGTTGCCACGGAGATATTCAGCGGCCGAGGGGCATGTTCGCTGAAGCGCTTTATCCTCGCGCGCCGCTGTTCGTGCAGGACGCTCCCGATATGCCTGAAAACCAGAACTTCTATATCATCGAGCATGGCGTGCGTCTCAGCGGGATGCCGGCGTGGAAGCAAGTCCTTAACGACCAGCAGATCTGGCAGGTCACGACATTCCTGAGTCAGATGAACAAGCTACCGCCGCAAGTCCTTGTACAGTGGCGAACGGTGGCCAGTGCCGGCGGGACAGCAACGCCTGACAAGTAGCTATGCCGACGAGGTGGGCAGAGAAAGAAAAACTGGGCGCAACGAAATTTGCGGTCCAGATCTCGCTTGAATCGCTGCCTGATCTTCATAAGTAAGTTCTGCGACTGTTCGCCTCTTGGGTCGACGACCGGGTGGCTGCCGAGGCCAGACCTGTCCGCCGATGTGAGCAGGATCAGGGGTGAAAGACACAGCTTTGCATGATATCGGACCAGTGGCCGAAAATCGTCAAGTCTCTATCCACGCAGATCTGGAGTCACGAACGCAATGCTCAAGAGCTCGCCGAATTCTTGTTTCGGTATCATGCAGTATCATCGAGATCCCGATCGTTTCGTGCGCGGCGCGTCTGCCGGTCCAGTTGTCGATGGCGATCACGGTGGAGCCGCCATTTTCTCTCACTACGATATTGAAGGGCATCAGGAGGCCAGCGTTATCCTCGGTCAATACAGCGCGCCACGCTTCAAACTGACTCCAGACGACAAGGACGGTGTATTTTCTGCAACTCACTCCCATGCTCTTCCGAAACGAGAGGTGGAATGGCACCTCCGGGACGACTTCAATATTCTCTGCTTGGAGCGCGGATCGCAGACTAAACAACGCTTCGTCGAACGTGCGATGTATGACAGCGGAGAGTGATTGCGTCTGTGTGACAGCGGTCATAATGTCTCCGTGCAGAGTTGCTTGCCAAAAGCGGAGTCTGTTCGCTTTACATGGCGAGATCCAGTTCTCGAGCAATCTGTTCGTGTTCGGCGTGCCATTTGTTGGCGGCTTTCCTCACTGCGTAGACATCCCAGGAAAGCTCTATGGACCACGGCTCCGGCCGAGCGGTCGCCAAGTCGCGGCCGATTTCCGAGCTTCCGGAATCGAGCTTCGCCCGCAACCGGTCCAGCTTTTGAAGGCGCTTATCGAGCGCGCGATCATGCAACTCGTCGAGATTCTTGCGAAGTTCCTCGTGGGCTGTCGTCAGTGCGATGAGTGCCGCATCCAGCGCCTGTTCACGGTGCGAAAAGACCGTGAGGTCGTGGCGGCTGTAACTCACGCGACCCCGCCCCCACTGACTGCCCATCCGGGCCATCTGATCTACGATCTGTTCAACCTGTTTCGTCGCCGTCATACAATTAGCAAGATCGATGCGCTGCTCCTTCGTGACCTGGATTAAGTGCGCATGGCGCGAACGGTTGCCTGGCAGGTGGCGTCCGATGGTGTGCTCCCACCCTGCTCCATTCTGCGCGAACGCGAGCGCTGGCGCACAAGACAGCACAAGAGCCCAGAGCGCTTTTACTGGGATTTTCATGATGTTATCTCCGTCTCCAGCCGGGCTCGTAGCCGCAGCAGTTGCATGGTTACCCTTCCGTTTCCAGAAATGTCAGTGACCGAGGGGATTCAGGCGGCTCTCCTCCTGCGGAGACGGTCGTCCAAACTTGTCCCGGTACCACTGCTCGAACCAGGTATTGACCGGACTCTGTCTCTTCTCCTTGCTGGCAGCGAAGCGGCTGGCGGATTTCCACGACGTCTGTGCGCTTGTTTCTGCAAGTGGTGAGGGCCGTCCAAATTTGTCGCGATACCAATTCTCAAACAATGTGTTGGCCGGCGCCGATGCAGTGCCTGTAGTTGCGGCCAAGGCAACCGACTCGGCGCGCCGCGCCGAATTAAGCTGCGCGGTCTCTGCCGGTAATGGCCGGCCGAACTTCGCGCGGTACCATTGTTCGAGCCACGGGCTGTAGGTTTGGGCATACATGGGAGCACTGGCGCCGACTGCAACGATACCGATGATGAGGGCTTTGAATAACGGGTGTTTCATGGTTCATCTCCAGATGTGCAATAGCATCGCCCTCTTTATGTGCATCTGGGACGCCAAGCATGGAGAATGACGCCTGGCCGTCCTATCTGTCTCATTTCACGAATAGTTGAGTGTCTGGACCCCAAGAGGCAGATACGCGATTCTTGACCGGCGTCGCCTCGGATCGGGCAACCGGTGCCGGAAATGGTCCAGTCTTGTTAAGCGAGGATCGCGGACTGCATGGAGCAGAATCGGCGCCGACGCGGCGAAGAGCCTCTGCGAATGCAGCGCAACGGGCCTGTCTTGCCGAACGCAATCAGCTTCGATCAGGCGCTACTGCGAGCTTCCGGAAGTTGGAGGCAGAAGAGCGAATTTCTCCATCCGGTAGATAAGGGTCTTCCGGCTGATGTTGAGGTATCTTGCTGCCTGGCTCTGATTCCAGGAGTGTCTTTCGAGAGCCTGAAGCAGAATCTCCTTCTCAACCTGTTCGAGGTCGATGCCCTCTTCCGGAAGTTTGAGGCTGATGTTGGCGATTCGGGACGAGGAAACGCGAATTTCCGGGGGCAGCTCCTCAACGCCGATTTTGTCGGTTCGAGTCAGAACCGAAACTCGTTCAATCACGTTCTGCAACTCGCGGACATTGCCGGGCCAGTTGTATTGCGCCAGTTTCTCCAGAGCCTCTTCCGTCAGCGACAAGCCCGGGATCGCGTACCGGTCGGAGAACTGCTTGGCAAAGTGCTGCGCAAGCAAAGGTACATCCTCACGCCGTTCGCGCAATGGCGGCACGTCGATGGTCACGACACTCAGCCGGTAATAAAGATCTTCGCGGAACTGGCCGTCCTCGACAAGGGTCTTCAAGTTCCGATTCGTGGCGGCAAGGATGCGCACATTCACCTTGATTGAGTGCGTATTGCCAATCTTGTCGATCTCCCGCTCCTGGATCACCCGTAGCAGCTTCACCTGGAGTGGAAGGCTCAGTTCGCCAACCTCGTCCAGAAAAATCGTACCTTCGTTGGCAGCCTCGAACTTGCCGGTGCGATCCGCGATGGCGCCGGTAAAAGAACCCTTGCGGTGGCCGAATAACTCTGATTCTGCGAGATTCTCCGGGAGAGCTCCGCAATTTACGGTCACAAAAGGCTTGTCCGCACGAAGGCTGTTTTGATGGATGGCCTTGGCGAGCAGTTCTTTGCCCGTTCCGGACTCGCCTGTCAGAAGCACGGTGGAATCGCGCCGGGCGACCTGCGCTGCGATTTCGAGGATGCCGCGCATCCGGCGGGATTGGGCAAGGATGCTTTCGAAACGAAAGCTTTCGCCGGCGAAGTCGCGCAGGCGCCGGTTCTCATCCACTAGCTCCTTTTGCTGGAGGGCCCGGCCCACGCTGAGTTTAACCTCATCAGGCTTGAGAGGCTTGAGGAGGTAGTCAACGGCGCCAAGCTTCATGGCCTCTACAGCGTCGTCCACTGTCGCGAACGCTGTAATCAGGATGAACGGAACATCCGGGTTATCCCCCTTGATCCTCACCAGTAAATCGAGGCCGCTCATCCCGGGCATGCGTACGTCGGTGATCACCAGAGCAGGAGCGTGCTGCTCGAACGCACGTAGTCCTGCCACTCCGTCCTCGGCGGTTACTGTGCGGTAACCGTCTTCCTGCAGCCAGAACTCAACCAGTCGGCGCTGGCTGGGATCGTCGTCGACAATTAAAATTGACGGTTTCGTCATTCGAAAACCTTCACATTCGGGCTCGCATCTGGCAGAGCGACTCCCAGAGGCAGGGTGACGGTGAACGTTGCCCCGCGGTCGGGATTATTGCAGACTGACAGTTCCCCTCCATGGGCATGCACAATCTGATGAGCAATTGAGAGACCAAGTCCCGTGCCCGCGGGCCGGGTCGTAAAGAAGGGATCGAAGATACGTTCGATATTCTCGGGAGCAATTCCCGGTCCCTGATCCACAATCTCCAGAAGGATGGACTCGTTTTCCTGACGCGAGCGCAGGAGAATCTGGCCGCCGTCCGGCATGGCCTGAACCGCATTGAGTACGAGGTTGAGCAGCACCTGCCTGATCTGCTCCGAGTCGATCGCAATTGGCTTGGTCTCTAACCCCTCGACACGGATTTCGACCTGGGCCAGCTTGGCCGTCTCGGCTGCCAGGCTGGCAATCGAGTTCAGCAGCATGGCGGGCTCAGTGAGGATACGCTGGGGCGGTTGTGGCCGAGCGAAGTCCAAGAACTGCGTGAGAAGAGATTTCAGGCGGCCAACCTCTTTTCCAGCCATCTCCGCGAATTCCTGGCGGGTCTCCGACGGCAGTTCCGGCCGCTGCAGGATCTGGACCGCACCCTCCAGCGCTCCGAGAGGATTGCGAATCTCGTGCGCCAAGCCGGCGGACAGCTCTCCGAGCGCCGAGAGGCGGTCGGCGCGGCGGACCTGTTCGATGGAAGCCTGGAGCTGGGCGTAGGTCTCGCTTAATTTGACAGCGGTTTCCTGAATCTTTTGCTTCTGCCTACGTTCCACGTCGGCGAGCACACCGATTAAAGGAGCAATCACAAAGAACATGCCGATTTCGACATACTGCGCAATGCTGTACTCCTCGTTCGATCCCCACGCCATGACGATATGAGGAAGGTAGAGAAATCCCGCTATTGCTGCTCCGAGAAGGCCGCCACGCCACCCAAACCACAAGGCCATCAGCAGAATCGGTATGTAGTAAGCGCGTTGCAGAAGCGGGTGCAGAATGACGTGGCTTGTCGGGGTGAGATAGTGCAGCAGGGACACGACTGCGATGGCGCCGATCAGCGTGGCCGCGCGCAAATAGCGATTACTGCCGTCACTCATGAGCCGCTCCTCCTTCCTCCTATCTTCGCCGATGGAGGCGGAAATTGGGATTCTGCACCTCTGCTTTTGATCGACCGGCCCCGGAACGCGATTTCTCTGCACGGGATTGCGGCGCTCTTGTTACCGACTCTTGCCTATCAGGGCAGTATTCCCCGAATGCAACTACGGCGGGTGCTCCGGTAGATTGCCCCGAATGCGCCACCGCCTGCCCGAAATGAGGCAGCGCAGCAAAACGCTGTCGCCGGCGATATGCAAACAACAGCCCGTTTGCGAGTCACTTAGCCGGCCTGGAGGAATGGCATGCGAGATGCTAAATGGTTGGCGAATGACGTGCGCGACAATACGGGCCCAGTCCCTGGCCGGGAGCCAAGGCGGCAGGCAGTAACCGGTTCGACTTCCGTTCAGGTTTATGCCGGATCAAGACGCAGGTAGTTCGCTGTCGTTGAACGTCAGGAGAAGATTCTATGCCACGGACGAAATCTCTCATCGGTCTGTTAGCCATTGCCCTGGCTCTGGGGACGCCGGCATTCGGCGCAATGGCTCAGACGCACGCAACCAATCAGGCGCGGGAACTGAGCAAGAAGGAAGTGAAGCTTCTGATCGTCAATGCCCGCACGTCCGAGGATCACGAAAGGCTCGCTGCGTATTTCCGCGCGGAGGGAGAACGGCTGAAGTCAGAGCAGCAGGAGCATCGGGAGATGCTCGATGCGTATCTCAAAAACCCCACAACTCATCCCATTCCCAAATGGCCAACGCTGGGAGAACATTGCCGCGACCTGGTCTTTTACTACGGCAAAGCAGCTGAACAGGCATTCGCGCTTGCGGACCTGCACGATCAGATGGCCAAAGGGGCTTCCAGTGGTAAGTAGCTCCTCCAATCCGGCGCTCGCTTTGACAGTTTCATGTTTGCGGGAACGCCGCCTCTCCGCTTTCCCTGTTGCTGGCCCTTATCGCGAGTATTTGGGGTTGGGTCGATTGGGTGATCGTGACATAGATCACAGACTGTGGAGAACGAGGCTCGGAATCATGGAGAGAAGAGGATGAGGCGATTCGCCAAAGTCGTCGCAGTTTTGCTCGTAGTGCTTTCGGCGATGCCCGCGCTGGCCGTAGCGCCTTGCCGCCAGGCGATGCACTCCATGAAGTGCTGCAGTTCCGATTGCCCGATGATGGCGAAGTCGACGAGCGCGAAACTCGCCGCCAAGACCGGTCCGGAGATCACCAGGCCTCTTTGCGGCGGTCCATCCTCTCAACAAGCAACATCGCTTGCCGTACAAACGATGACGGAGAATAGCTGGGAGCTAGTTGTGTTCCACAATCACTCTGCCGGCTCGTTGATTCCCGTCGCAGAAGCGCGTGTGCTGCTCGCAACACCCAAGGATCCACCCCTCTGTCCGGCTTCCCGCACCGCACTCTGCTCCTTTCTGATCTAATCCTTCCCTTTTTCCGGCGGGAGCACTCGGATTGTTGTTCCGAGATTCCAGCTTCTTTTGCCTGAGCCGCAGTGCTCGCACTCAAACAGCCACGTTATCATGCCCGCCCGGGCGGGCGAAGAGCACCCGAATACGGAGATTCAGCTTATGTTTTCTGGAGTTTGGACACGATACAAGAGCGTCATCCTCCTGTCGGCAATCGCCATTACTCTCAGCGGGGTTCCGATAGCCGCGCGGGCAGCACGACAGCCTGTATCGCCACCGGATCATCCCGTGGCGGCCTCGCTCCATTGGGAAAGTTCCGCGCGCATGCATCGCGCCGCCTTCGCTCCCAGCAACCATGGGACTCTTCTGATTGATGGGAACGGAGTGGAGTTCCGGGGAGAGAACAAACGCAGCCAGCGCTGGGCCTTCAGTGAGATCCAGACCGCCTTTATTGCTCCTCATCGCCTGGTGCTCAAAACCTATCTCAATCGCAGCCTGCATCGGCCTGGTGAGCGTAAGTATCGGTTTAGCCTGGCGCAGGCCGTACCCCCGGCCGTAGCGGCTCAGCTCGCAGGAGCTGTTGCGCGGCCTTCGCAGAATGCGGACCCGGATCCAGACGCTCCGGCGATCGCCACGATTCCGGTCCGTCACCGGGCAATCGCCTCCGGCACAAACGGCGTGTTGCGCATCCGGCAGGATGGGATCGATTATGTGACCTCTTCAAAAGACGACAGCCGGAGCTGGCGCTGGGCCGATCTTCAGACTCTTTCCAGTCCAGATCCGTATCACCTGTTTGTTTTCGGATACCGCGATACCTATACCTTCAATCTCAAGGCGCCGCTTTCCAGCAAGCTGCTCGACCGGGCATCCGACGAGATCTTCGCGCACAGCGAATCCGTGAACGGACCGGCGGTCACCACATTGCACGAAACTGAGCCGGGTGCGGCGGGAGGCCGCCATGAATAGCCTCCGCGGATCATTCTCGTGGCTTCTGGCTGGGGCAATGGTGTTGGGCGCTACGTCAGCCGGAGCGCAGACACCTCCCAACGGCTCAGGTATCGTTGATGCCCCTGTCGCGAATTCACGCGCGGCGGCGCCATCTGTACCGGCCGGCGTTCCTTCCGGGCCGACGGCCAAAGACGGCACACCGGCGAGCCAGGAAATCACCCTCCAGAAGTTGGTCGCGATTGCGCTCGAACGGAATCCGGCGATCAAGAGTGCAGCAGAGCGCTTTCAAGCGCAGCGCGCCCGCGCTCCGCAGGCCCGTGCACTCCCCGATCCGATGGTCTCCGGCGGCTGGATGGGAAACATCACGCCATTCAGCGTGCAGAAGGGCGATCCGTCGAGTTATCGGGGATTGACCGTCAGCCAGGCATTTCCGTTTCCCGGCAAGTTAGGCTTGCGTGGCAAGATTGCCGACCGCGAGGCCGAAGCGGGCCATTGGGAGTACGAGCAGACACGGCGTCAAGTTGTCGCGGACGTAAAGACCGCCTACTACGCGTACTTCTATGACTCGAAGGCTATCGAGATCACCGGGAAGAACAAAGATCTCCTCCAGAAACTTGAGAGCATCGCAGAGGCGCGGTATCGCGTTGGCAAAGGCATTCAGCAGGACGTGCTCCGCGCACAGGTCGAGGTGGCGCGGATCGATCAGAAGCTGATTGTCCTTGAGCAGGAAGAAGACGCGGCGCGCGCCCGCCTGAACACCCTGCTTTACCGCGATCCCGAATCTCCGCTGCCATTGCCAGCGCCCGTGAACGCGGCTGACTTTCATGAATCTCTCGAAGACCTTTATGCGATGGCGCATGCGAATGACCCGGGCCTTGAACGAGACAAGCGCAGGATCGAGAGCAATCAATACACCGTGGATTTGGCGCAAAAAGCATACAAGCCGGACTTCGATGTGGCCTACAGCTACGAGCAGCGCCCGGACATGCAGGACATGCACGGCGTCATGGTTGGAATCAATATTCCGGTCTTCTTCCGGAGCAAGCAGC
>JAJZKY010000080.1 GCA_021803885.1 Planctomycetota bacterium | reverse complement strand
AGGTGCGGCCCGATATCACGGGCGTAGATTTCGGGCTGCAATTCATCCGGCAGCGTGGCAATAATCAGATCAGCGGCTTTGACTGCTTCAGGAATGGGCATTGGATCAAAACCATGCTCAATGGCCAGTTTACCATTGGCGGAGTCGCGGCGATTGGCCACGATAACCTTCACACCGCTGTCGCGCAGGTTTTGGGCATGGGCATGGCCTTGCGAGCCATACCCCAGTACCGCCACAGTTTTTCCGGACAGTCCGGAAATGGGAGCTTCATTCTCATAATAAATTTTCAGTGTGGTTTCGTTTCCTGACATCTACTTTACCTTTTGCTATACGCCTTGTTACTACAACAAAATCAACAAGGACATAAGAATAGAGGATCAATCGCAGAGGGTCAAATCGAGACGCATGACAATAATTGCAAATTCGTTAATCGCGAATCGTGTTATTTGCGCCGCGTGGCCAGGAGCATCAAGCCCATTGCGGTGTCACCCGTCAGCACCAGTGTGGCAGTGGCGGGTGTTGCAACGGCAGATGCAGAAGATGGAATTGTCTGTGTGATGGCATTAATGATCAGCATGAACGGGGCAAGAATGCGGGGCCTAAAAATGAATATCGCAAGTCTATTTAATCCGGCACACCCGGATCCGCTAAGCTCTTTTCGCATTCCACGCGATCCACAATATTCCGCAGTGAAACCGTCGGGATGGTAATACAGAATCTGGCCTAAATATCGCAATTCTGTATAATTGGGCTATAAAACTGCGGAATTTTCGCAACCCTAGCCCGCTTGGTGCGTTCTTACCATTAGAGCGTGTGATAGTGTCGGTCAGAAGTACGGACATCCCTCATGCAATGGCTGGGCGGGGAAGTCGTTATTATTGGGCGTGTGGTGATTTTTCCTGGTGCCGCGTACCGATTGGTGGTTTTGTGAAGCTTCAAGACTTAAAACGATCCGAAACGATCAAAGTGGCGTTAGCGGTGCTGTTGATCCTAATTGCCGGGGTCTATCTGGTGGTGCATTTGCGATCACTTTTTGGTCGCCCGACGTCCGACGCCGTCGCCTTCTATCAGGTGTTTCGACCAGCCGGTGTCAACCCATTTCGTCCGATAAGCGCGGCCAATCCGGCCAATCCATCATCCAAATTTGCTACCGTAACGTACAAATTTGCGGATGTGCAAGGTGCGGTGGATGTGATTGACTACCCCAGCAATCCGACACGCGCATTGGATGTGCGAATAGAGCGTGCGGCTACTCCGGGAGTGCCGCCGTGGGTCCGAGAGGTCAAAGCGATTTCTGATCCGGCGGGGCAGGCCCTGATGTTTGCACAACTCCGCGGCCCGTGGCTGATGCGGCGGTGGTTGCTTGATGCACATTTGAGCAAAAGTCAGATGAGCGTTGTGGCGTTGGATCAACAGAAGTTTCAAACATCCATGACGATGCTTGCGCAATCGCAGGAAGAGGGATTGGTTGATCCTGAACTTCTTGGGCGGGTGCAGAAGGCCCTGAAAGTGTTCTTGAAGACTGCGGGGGACGTTTCCAAAGCCGGCCCAAAGCGGCAGGTCGCCCGAAAGGTGATGGCCTTGGCTCGCCAATACGGTTCTGAGATTCAGGAGCACCGAACCAAAGCTATATCGCGGTACGTAAATAAGATTATCGGACAACTATCCGACCCGGAAAAATCGGCTCTCGCGGCGCGCATTGCGCCAATTATGCGACGCTTTAATTAACGTCCGAAAAAAAAGCGTTGCTGTGGGAATGTGTATACGTGGGAATTAACTCGGATCCTTTCCGGGTAAAGGGCATCGCAAGACGGTTGCCTGCTTGAACGCATGCCGAGAAAAACGCTTGAAAACAAAGCGTTTTCAGGCCCATTATCGGATGCGGAAATTTTGTGGACGTTCACTCATGTAACATCGATTCTTGACCGATGATACAAGTGCCTGTTCAATGATGCGTGTTCCCGGAGGGGGCCGCATGGATGCTCAAAAAGGTGTTGGTTTGAGCATCGGTGTGACTTTTTATGTGAGCGGATTGTTATGTCGGTAGATGAATTAGTTGAATCGCTGCGAAAAATTGTTGCCCCGCGTCACAAGCCGGTCGGTAGCGGAAAGACTAACGAAGTGGTGGCGTTTGCCGTGGCTCCGGCAGCCACTACTGCGTTGCCGCCATTTGCGACAATATCAGAGGGACCATTGCCGCAGGCGATCAAGATGATTGCCTTGGATATGGATGGTACGCTGCTTAGCCCCAAAGAATCCATAACGCCGCGGGTTCATCATGCCATACATCTGGCCGCCAAGCGGGGTATTCATGTTGTGCTTGCCACAGCTCGCCCGCCACGCAGTGTTCGCTTTTATCACCGTGCACTAAAGCTAAAAACCCCAATAATCAGTCACAACGGTGCTTTAATCTGGGATGAAAATCAAAAATGCGTGCTGCGGCATATCAGCTTACCCCATGCACTGGTAAGAAGGGTCATTGATTACGCCCGCCTGCGTTGCCCGGAAGTTATTCCGAGCGTGGAAATTATTGACAAACTTTATTCCGACCACTTTGGCATTGTTCCAGCGGAAGCGATTCCCACTGGCCGCTGTTTTAATCCGGATGTCATTGCCGCCATGGAGACGTTTCTGCATGTTCCGGTTACGCGCATCATGTTTCACGCCAAACCGTCAATTATCGAAGAATTATTTCAGATGCTTCCCCGAAAATTTGAGTATCGCATTGGCCTGTTCCGCAGTGATTCCCGCCTGCTTCAAATTGTTGCACCGGATACCAATAAAGCCATGGCTCTTGATTTTGTATGTAAATCCTATGGAATAACACGGGATAACGTCTTGGCGGTTGGTGATAACGCCAATGATCTGCCCATGCTCCAATGGGCCGGCGTCAGCGCTGCCATGGCCAATGGTCCGGAACATATCCGCAAGGCCGCGCGACATGTTGTTCCGTCAAACCGTGAAGACGGCGTCGCAGTGGCCATCGAGCGTTTTGCGCTGGCGTGAAACGGTGCATGATATATACTCATGTCATGCAAAATTCGATTCTTGAAACAACCCCATCGCAATCAGAAACCACTTGCCGAATGGCACACGCATATTTTCGCCTCTTGGATTCCGGAATTTTTATCGGGGCCTTGGTCAGCGTGGTAACGCTGCAATCCTGGCGGTGGATGGATTTACGCTTCGCCGGCGATTTTATGGCGTTTTTTCTTCCCTGGTTGTGGCTTGCCAGTTTGCTGCTGCTGCAAATATTGCGTTTTCGCCCGCCGACAGATATTTCTGTAGATAGTGCCTGGCGACTTAATCGGATGGTGTTATTACCCTCGGCATTCATTGCGGTGGTGCTGCTGCTGAATACACTGACGTTTTATCATTTAAAAGTGATGCTGCATGGACGCATGCCATGGTATATGCCGATGTCCCTGCCGGTATTTATTGCTCTGATTTTTTGGCTTATCGCCCGGCCAGACTATGTCATCAGTGCCCGGGCCGCCAAAGCGCACCCGGCTTCAGCACCGTGGCGCACCATCAGCTATAAAGGCTACGATTTTGTATTTATTGTCGGCATGTCGCTGATTGTGTTATGGATATTTCACGGCATGTTCCTTTCTGATCCGCCTCCTGTTGGAATAGAATCGGACGTAGCCGTTGTGCTTGGTGCCGGAACCGGCCCCGGTGATACGTGCGGCTATACGCTTCGGCAGCGGGTGCTGGAGGGCGTAGAACTATTTAAGGCGCATCGGGCCAAACGGTTGCTGTTGACCGGGCGTGCTCCACGGGGCAGAACCAACCCATATAAAAATGAACCGCTGGCAATGCTCAAACTGGCTTTGGCCAAGGGTGTGCCAGGAAGTGCCATTATCGTTGATTATCATGGCAATAATACGCGTTATAGCGCTTACGATACTGCCGCACTGCTAAAGGTCAGTCATTGGCATAATGTGATCGCGGTAAGTTCGGATTATCATCTGCCTCGGGTAGCACTGGCGTTTCGTCAGTTGGGGGTGCATGTCTGGACCGTTCCAGCGCGACAGGGTATTTGGCGGGAGGCTAATCCGTGGGCGGTTGTTCGGGAACTTGCCGGCTATCCGGTGTACTGGCTGGATCAGAATTATCACCGTCCGGAGCGTGTGCCATGACACTTGCGAAGCCGAATATCCGTGTAATTAAATCCTGCTCTACTTTATATTTATTTGATGGGACGAAATTAATTAAAACGTATTGCTGCATTACCGGCTCAAATTCCGGCGATAAGCAAAGGGAGGGAGATCGGAAAACGCCGGAGGGGCGTTTTCACATTGTATTTAAAAATCCGCACAGCAAGTTTCATCTTTCACTGGGACTGGATTATCCCAACATGGAAGATGCGAATCGAGGTTTGGCACAAGGGCTGTTGTCGATCGAGAATTATAACCAATTGATACATAATCTGAAAAAGGGCGATATGTCGGATGAAACCGTGCAGAACCGAGTGTGGAAAACACCGTTGGGCGGGGAAATATTTATTCATGGTTGCGCAGAAGGCCGCAGCAGTACTGCCGGCTGTGTTGCACTGAGCAATCCGGACATGACTGAACTGTACGCATTATGCCCGCTGGGAACGGATGTGGAAATTATCCCGTAGAAAATTGATTGTCGTTCAACGACGTACGAACGGGGTGAATTGCTATTCCTTATCAACTCGTTCTTTCGCATTATGCCAGTTCGGAGGAATATTGTTTACTTATTGACTTTCCTGCCGAATTACACCCGTATCGATTGCCTCCTCAGAAATTGTGCCGGGAATGGGTAGCCGGTTATGCTGCGGTGGATTAGACTTTAGCGTTATTCCGGGGAAGCAATGCCGAAGGGTTTCGGAGGTTGTGCAATCCTCGTGCGGATGGATTTGTTGCGGTTGATGATGTACGCTAATTCAATTTTATTGCTGGCGGCTGGATTGGTGTTAGGCGGTTTTCTAATTATCGTCAGCTCGGTTCGTCGTTCTGCACATACGGCGGCGTATATCAGTATTATTTCTCTGTTGGCGGCGCTGGCGGCGGCCATGGTCGCAATCATCCGCCGACTGGGGCATGCCGGAATACCGGGGCAATCTCAAACCCATATCCTGATGTTCAACTGGTTGCCTATACCAGGATTTGCGGGTACTGGCGCAACGCCGATGATCGCGTTTGGTATTTCCAGTGGTTCACTGAATTTGGCTTTTTTTATGCTGTTTCTGGTCATAGCGCTTTTGACACAGGTACACGCACTGGGAATGCTGAAATACAAATCGGTTTATGCGAACTATTTTGCCATGGGCAATTTGACCGCGTTTCTGCTGATTCTGGCGACACTATCGATTAATGTCATGCAGATGTATCTGGTGCTGGAACTGGCGATGTATGCGGCATGGTGCATGATCGAATGGAGTAATCGTCCGCCGGAACGTGTTATTGCGCGGCGTATCTTGCTTCCACACGCAATTGCGGACGCTTTGTTTCTCGTGGGGATAATCATTTTCGCCCTGCATGGATCGCCACTGGATCACCAGATTCTTTTTGGTCATGCATCGTTACGGACGCCGGAACATTTGCCGGCCATCGAACCCCCGATTGTGTCGCTGGGGCACCGGTTCCCCGGATTGACATGGCGGAGTCTTGGTGGCGTGTGCGTGGTGGCGGCAGCGCTGGCGAAATCGGGGCAGTTCCCGTTTCATACCTGGGTGCCGGAGACGATCACAGGCTTTTCAGGTGCCAACGCCATGCTCTGCGGAACCGTTGTAGCCGGCGGTGGCCTGCTGCTGTTGGCGCATTGCGCGGGGTTGCTGAATCTCAATGCCGCTCTGACGGTGGCGATGATGGGAGCGACAACACAATTTTGCGCCTCTTTAATTGCCTTGGTGCAGAAAGATATTAAACGCGCCGTGGCGTGGCTTGTAATTGCCCAGACCGGATTGAATTTTTTATTCTTTGGTTCCGGCGATTATGCGGCGGGATTATTAGGCGCTGTGTTGACAGCACTGATTTATTGCGGGTTGTTTCTAACAGCGGGGACGGTATTGCGGGCCAGCGGCGGTCAACGTGATATGGCGCAGTTGGGAGGGGCGTGGAGACGCCTGCCGATTACCGCCATTGTCAGCGGCATGCTGGTATTGGGCGGGGCCGGGGTGGGGCTTTCCGGAATGACCGTGATTATGCGGGAGGGGTTGCTGCATGTCCACGCGTATGGGTGGGCAATAGGAGAATTTGGCAAATGTTTATATTGGGTGCCTGTTGTAATGTGCTATGTAATGGCTTTGGCGATGGTGCGATGGTGGTGGCTGATTTTTGCCGGTAAAGCCCGAGGCGAACCGTTGGAAGAGGGAGAATTGGCCGTACAAACATTTCCTCTGCTGGTCTTGCTGGTGGGGGCGATCATAGCCGGCGAGCCATTTGTTGACCTCACCGGCTTATTTACGCATGTGATGGGATCGCCGAGGCAGAATACCCTGACCCGTATCCCGGCAGGTTTTGGCGGCATGATATTGCATCCGCTGGAATGGCTGGGGCCAGCGGCTTTGGCCATAGTGGCACTGGTGTATGCGGGGGGTCTGGAAAAGGCGGATATGCTGCGCCGTCGCGCCGGTCCCAATTTGGTGTATCGCTGGCTGGCGGCCGATATGTACTTTGCTGATTTATTTTTGGCGGTGCTGGGCCTTCCGGTGCGACTAATTGGCCGTATGATGGCGTTTCTGGATCGCTGGATCGTGGAATGGCTGATGGTAACACTGGCGGTATTGACCCGATTGGCAAGCATTCTTGTGGCGGCGGCGGAAACCGGACTGAATATTTCATTTTGGGAACGCCTCGACCGCCCAGCGTCTGTTGCCGCAAACCGGATCGGAGCGCTTAAACGCGATCACCCATTGTTATATATTGTCGGGGCACTGGCGCTTTTATTAGGCCTGGTGCTCCTTGCGGTATTGATCCGTAACTGAATGCTGATGCGTGTAATGACGGATAGCATGAATTGTAAAAAAGCATGAAAGGTTGACTTGAAACCATTTATATATAGTTCGATCCTGACCTGGCTGATGGTCTTGCCGTTAATCGGTGCCTTTGTGCTGGGCATTTTGCCCATCAGCCGCCCAAGACTGATTCGATATAGTGCCGTTGCGGTCAGCGCCGGCAATATGCTTATTGCCCTGGCCGCATCGCGTTTATTTAACTGGTCGCCTCAGTTTGGTGGTACGGCCCAGTTACAACAAAATGTCATGTGGTTTCAGGATTTAAATATTCACTATCATGTCGGCGTTGATGCACTGTCTCTGGTGACGATTCTGGTGCTTTGCGGCACAAGTTTGATGGGGATTCTGGCCAGTTATGGCGTCAATGCGCAGGTGAAGGCGTATTATGTAGTATTGCTGCTGCTGGAGGGGTGTGTCGTTGGGGCAGCGGCCAGTATGGACTTATTTCTGTTCTACCTGCTAAGCACGCTTTCACTGTTTCCGTGCTTTCTACTTATTGGCGTATGGGGCGGGGCGCGTCGGCGGCCGGCGGCGCTGAAACTGGCATTGTTCTGGATCGCCGGCTCGGCTGCGATGCTCGGCGCGTGCCTGTTAATCAGTGTCGCCACGCGCGGCGTTGCGGGACTGCCGCAGGGCACCTTGAGCTTTACTCGGATTGCCAACGATCCCCAGTTGCGGCAGGCGCTTAGTCCGGCCAAAGCCTGGACGACCACGGCGTTTTGGCTGCTGATGCTGGCGGTGGTTATTCGCCTGGGAGCGGCCGGGGTGCATTTCTGGCTGCCGGACGCGATGGCGGAATCCGCGGCACCGTCAGCGATAATGATTATTTGTTCGCAGTTTCTCCTTGCCGGTTATGCTCTGGATCGCATTGTTGTGTCAATATTTCCAATGCAACTGATGATCTGGCAAAACACCCTGGCTATTTTGGGGGCGGCCGGCGTGATCTATGGCGCGTTATGCGGTCTGGCGCAGAGCGATTTCAGGAGGGTCATTGCCTACTGGTTGATGGTGCAGGCGGGCTATGTTTTGCTGGGGGTTGCGGCCGCTAATATAACCGGCTTTAACGGTGCGTTTCTGCTAAGTCTTGGCGCATCGGTGACGACCGCGGGGTTGTTGTGGACCAGCCATGTTATTGAAATAAGAGCCAACCATCGGGATCTGCCGCGACTGGGAGGGCTGGCACAGTTGATACCGGACTTGTTTATATTCTCAATGATCGCGTTTATGTCGGCGCTGGCATTGCCTGGTTTGGCGGTTTTCGGCGGTGACTTGCTGGCCATTCTTGGAATGTTTCGTGCGGCATCGGCCAGTGCGTCCGAACATGCACTTAGCAATAACGGGTTATTGCCCGCCGCATTAATCATGTGTTGTGTCATGGTGCTTATGGCGGCGGTGCTGCTATGGACGATAGAACGGCTTTTTTTCGGGCCGGGGCGTCCGGAACATCAGCACTTTCATGCCCTGTCGGTGCGTGAACGGCTGGTGTTTATACCCATGGTCATTGCGTTGCTGGCTGGTGGCATTCTCCCGACCGTACTGGTATTGAATCCCGTTGCGCCGGTGCTGAAAGCTTTGGCGCACGTTGTGGGCGGCGCACCGCATTGATCGCCCGCATTGCCGCAATGTGACCACGATAAAAACAAGAGGCGTCCGGTATGAAAACCACTGAACCAATCGCACAGGAGGCCACAGGCTGACTTACCATGTTCTTGCCATATTGGCACCGCAAATCGTACTGCTTGTAACGGTCGTTCTGCTGGCTTTAACCGCAAAAATGCCAACGGGCGCGTCGCGATCGGCCTGCGTGATGATATGTTTTACCGGTATGGTTGTAGCAACGCTGGTGCAGTTGCGGCTCTATGCGCTGGTGTTTGCCGCCGGGCGGGTAACAACTGTCCCATCCTGGATGGTGCTGGATCCTATGGCATGGGTTTTTAGCATCGCTATATTTTTCATTGCGACTGTGGCCATTTTGACTCGAAGGCTGCGGAGTTACAGCGGGCATGGAGATTTGCGATTTTGTCTGCTGATTACAATCAGCACCCTGGGGTGGAGCATCATGCCGGCATTGCACAGTTTGCCGATGATCGCCGGGTGTATGCTCCTGGGGTCACTGCCACTGGCGTTGCTTTCAATGTTTGGATCCAACGATAATTGGTTTACATGCCTGGCGTTACTGACCGCACTGGCCGTAATGCTGCTGGCGCTGGTGCTTCTGACCGTGGGCGGTTTGGGAATTAGCCTTGTTAACGAATTTATTCTCGCTCCGCATGGGTCGCCGGCATGGACCGGGATTCTGGTGGTATTGTTTATGATGCCGATTCTATTTTGGATTGGCAGCCTGCCTTTAGTCTGGTGGTTTGGGGAAGCTGCCGGCGACGCAACGGCACCCGTTGCTTTTTTTATGCTGCTGGCACCATGTATCGCATCTCTGGGTGCGTATTTACGGATCATCCATTCATTAAGTCAACACAACCCGGCGGTAGCCAACGTGGTAACGCCCACGATGATCAGTGTCGGTATCCTGGCGGTTGCAGCGTATGGGATAAGAGCGCTATTTCAATATGTTGTGCCGGATATTTTAGGAAATATTGTTGGCATATTGGCGGCCTGCACATTTGTGACGATTGCCGCCGGCATATCGTTTACACATGCCACTGGCTCTGCGCTGGTGGGATGCGTGCTGTTATATGCTCTAACCGCCGGAATCGCTCTGGGATCATCGGGGGGAATTTTGGGGCGACAATCCCTGGGATTAAATCAGCAATGGCCATCATTTGCCCGCATGAAAAATCTCCACGCGCTTATGCTGGTACTGGTGCTATTGTCTCTCGGCGGGTTGCCTCCGACACTTGGAAGTGTTGCCCGCATTGAATGTTTACGAACCGTTGGCCCGGAATCTTTACCCGGCTTGCTGGTCTTTATTGTTAATGGGCTGGGGATTTTATTGGGTAGCGGGGCGGCGATGCGGGTTGGAGCGTATGCATTGATGGATATCCCGGAGATGGCGAGTTCTGCGGATCAAACATCTATTGGCAAGCGACGCAAACATCGGCGAATCGCCACTGGCACAGTATTGCTGCTGCTGACCGCATGTGCGCTAAATGCTCTGGCATTGCTTGCGTATTATCCGATTCAGCAGATAGCCACAGCGTTTGCGCCGGCATGGGTTTCTCGTTAAAAATGTTTCCGGTTGGATGGTAATCAACGGATGTTGCTTATGGGCACGGAGTTTTGGCACAAGCGCGGATTATTCCCGTGCCGCGGATCAGGCATGGCATTTTGATGTCAAGACCGATTGCCCTTTCCATCCGGCACGAATGGCGCTGGGCGGCAAGCGGATTATGCGATATTATTGAAGATATGAAATTGACGTTGGTTAATAGAATTATGATTTGATACAGAAGGAACACATCATGGCAAATATGGAAACGATGGTTGTCAATATGCCGCGAAACAGGCTGGTGGGGAAAAATGCGAAAATTGGAATTCGCCCCACGATTGATGGCCGACGGGATGGCGTGCGTGAATCCCTGGAGAAGCAAACCATGGATATGGCACGCAGTGTGGCGCGGCTGTTGACTACACAATTACGCCACGCGGATGGCACTAAAGTTCAATGCGTTCTGGCGGATAGCACCATTGGCGGCCTGGCGGAAGCGGCGCTTTGTGCCCAGAAATTTGCATCGGAAGGCGTCGGCGTTTCCATTACAGTCAGCCCGTGCTGGTGTTATGGTTCGGAAACCATGGATATGGATCCATTGATTCCCAAAGCGGTATGGGGATTTAATGGCACTGAGCGGCCTGGAGCGGTTTATCTTGCGGCGGTTGGGGCGGCCCATAGCCAGAAAGGACTGCCCGCGTTCAATATTTATGGTCATGACGTGCAGGACGCCGCAGACACCGCCATCCCGCCGGACGTGCAGCAGAAGCTGCTGCAATTTGCCCGGGCCGGCCTGGCGGTTGCTGGAATGCGTGGCCGGTCGTATTGCTCAATTGGCGGCGTATCAATGGGCATCGCCGGATCAGCGGTGGATGCGGCGTTTTTTGAAGCCTATCTGGACATGCGCGTGATGAATGTGGATATGACGGAACTGGCCCGGCGAATCGACCGAAGAATTTATGATCCCAACGAATTTTCCCAAGCATTGAAATGGACAAAGGCCAATTGCCCTGCCGGGTTGGACGCCAACACCGCGTCGCGCCGGCGCAACAAAGCCCAAAAAGATAAGGAGTGGGAGCATTGCGTGAAGATGGCCATTATTGTGCGCGATTTGATGATCGGAA
>JAJZKY010000079.1 GCA_021803885.1 Planctomycetota bacterium | reverse complement strand
GCACGGTCGGCCTCGGCCAGGGTGCGGGCGCCGTTCACCGTGATGCGCACCAGGCGCCGGGCGCCTTCGCCGTCACGCACGATCTGCAAAGCCAGGGATTGGCAGACGGCGGTCAGCGCCTGGGCAAAGGCGCGCTGCCCGGCAGGTTTCAAGGATGCGCCCTTACCCGCCGCCCAGGCGGCCAGAGTATCGTTGGTGGAAGTGTCGCCATCCACGCTGATGCGGTTAAAAGATTCCGCCGCGGCCGCCCGCAGATGAGACCGCAGGCTGGCGGGAGATACAGGCGCATCGGTAAAGACAAAAGCCAGCATGGTGGCCATGCGGGGATGAATCATGCCCGAACCCTTGGCCATGCCGGCGAGGCGATAGCCGCGGGCGCCGTCGCGAAATCCGGCGCCGGCGACTTTCATGCGCGTGTCGGTGGTCATGATCGCGCGCGCCACTTCCAGCGGGCCATCTTCGCGCCGCGCCCATTCGGGCAGGGCGCGGGTGATGAGGCGGGCATCGAGCGGCACGCCGATCACTCCAGTCGAGCAGACCAGGACTTCTTCCGCGGCGCAGCCGAGGGCGTGGGCGGCCGCCTGGGCGGTGGCCAATGCGGCGCGTTCGCCCGTGGGGCCGGTGGCGCAGTTGGCGTTGCCGGAGTTGACCACCAGCGCGCGCACTCGGCCGCCGCGCGCGGCCAGATGCAGGCGGCTGAGCCGCACCGGAGCGGCCTGCACGCGATTGGTGGTAAACAAAGCGGCGCAACTGGCCGGCGCGTCGCTCCATACCAGGCCCAGATCGGGCGCCTGGGGCTTGAGGCCGCAGCGGCCGGCGGCGAAATGAAATCCCGAGGGCCAGGCGATGGCCGCGGCGTCTTCGTATATGTGCATAGATCAAGCGCGCCCGGGCTGATCCTGCCCGGCGTCCGCGTGGAGCAGTATTTTTTTTACCATATTCCCGCACCCGGCATGGCGGGAAAATGTGGCGGGGCCGCTTTTTTTGCTTCGCCGTTCCCGTGCCCGGCCGCGGTGGCTTTGCCTGCGACTCGGCCGGTGCGCCATAAAATTTCATTTTTCCCGCCGCGGGGCGAGGGCCGGGTTGCTACAATGAAATTTAATTTTAAATTTTTGCTTTCCAGATCGCACGGGGTAAAGGCGTTATGTATTTTAGCTGGACATTTGTCTTGGCGCTGCTGGGATCGGCGGTTTTTGCCGGTTTTTTCGGGGCCTTACTGGGCGTGGGGGGCGGCATATTCATTGTGCCCATCATGGTGCTGCTGTTTCATCTGCACATGAAAATCGCGGTGGCGGCCAGCATCGTTTCCGTCATCGCCACTTCCAACGCCGGCGGATCCAGCTATGTGGACCAGCGCATTTCCAACCTGCGGCTGGCCATGTTTCTGGAAATCGCGACCACGCTGGGCGCGCTCTCGGGCAGCGTGCTGGCCTTATATCTCCGGCAGTGGATCATGCTGCTGCTGTTCGCCCTGATGCTGGCCTATATGGCCTGGGCGGCGTTTACCACCCGCAATCTCGATGACCGGCGCATCGCGCAGGGGGATTTTGCCCGCGTGCAACCGGACCGGCTGTCGAAGTTCCTGGATTTGCGCGGCACCTATCACGACATGGCCGCGCGGCAGGATGTGGAGTACGTGGCCAATGGCACCCCGATTGGGGCGGGCATATCCTATTTGGCCGGCATGGCATCGGGGCTGCTGGGGGTGGGCGGGGGCGTGATCAAGGTTTCGGCCATGAACCGCTATATGAACGTGCCCATGAAAGTCGCCGTGGGAACCAGCAAGCTGATGATCGGCGTGACCGCGGCGGTGAGCTCAATTCTGTTCTTTCTCGCCGGCTGGATTCATTTTTATGTCGTTGCTCCGGTGGCCGTGGGCACCACGGCGGGCGCCACGCTGGGCACCATGGTCATGAACCGGCTGCACAGCGCGATCCTGAAATGGATTTTTACCGCATTGATGATTTATCTGGCCTATAGCATGTTCACTCGCGCCCTGGCCATGCATTACCACCTCCATCTGCCGACTTTGGATTAACCATGGCACCGGACACTCCTCCACGTTCACCGCAAATGCCCGCATCCAGCGTCCCGGCCCACGGCCCGGGCCACGACCCGATGCAAACCGAGCAGAATGTATATGCCAATGTCTACTATGCGCTCATCGTCGGCATGCTGATCAGCACGGCGCTATTCATATGGGGGCTGATCCAGGCGCTGCGGCATCGAACGAATATTCCCCTGACCCGGAAATGGATTCAACAGCAATATCACTGGTCAATATTCTGGCAGGGACTGCGCCATGCGCAGCCCACGCCGATTCTGATGCTGGCTACCCTGATTCTGGTGCTGACGCCGGTGCTGCGGGTGGTATCTTCCATCTATGCTTTCTGGGTAGATAAGGATTATAAATATACCGTGGTCACCGGCATTGTCTTTGGCGTGATTGTGCTCACCGTGATCCTCTCGCGCCTGGGCCTGCGCTGATCACCCCGGCTTGCATGATGGCAATTTCAAAGCCGCTCATTCTGGCACTGAGCGGTACCGCCCTGGCCATTCCGGCAGTTTCACAAACTCGCGCCCGCAAAGGCATTGAACAACTGAACCGGAAAGAGGCGCGGGCCTGCCGGACGATGGACCAAGCCCTTTCCGCATCACTCTGGGCCAGCGACGGTGTGGATCTGATTCAGGGCCTGAAGCCCATGGTGGGCAAGCGCGCCATTTCACAGTGGCTGGCAGGTTTGCCGCGGCAAATGAAGGGGGCGCGGGTAGAAAGCTGCACGATTGCCTGGCGCAGCCTGAAAATTCAGGGCCATTGGGCATATGAATGGGGCATCACACGCCAGAAGATCGCGCTGCCGGCGCCGCACAAAACTGTCGTAAGCCAGGGGAAGATGCTGCTGATCCTGCGGCAAAGCCGGAAAGGCACATGGAAAATTGAGCTGGAATCCTGGAATAGCAATCCTTAACGGGCGGGCGGGGATACACAGAGAGTTTAAAACCACAAAAAATACCGTCACTGTCGACGCGGGGATCTAACTACTTCGTTATCTATGGTTTAGGTGTGACGGTATTGCATGAATCTATTGAAATGAATATCGTCACAGCTACCGCCTGCCGCTTGGTCAAAATTACCACTCCCAAGCGCTATGTGCTTGATGGGCTTTGGTTTGGTCCGCTGCGGCCCCGGCGGGCGCTGATTTTTGTACATGGCCTGGGTTCCAGCGCCTTTTCCCATCCTGATTATCTGGTTCCCTTTGTCAACCGGGAAACCGCAGTGCTTTATTTCAATAATCGCGGACATGACACCATGGCCCGGCTGCGGCGGCGGAAGGCCGGCGCTAAAAATAAATATGTTTCGGAGTCCGGCGGCATGGCGCACGAGGTTTTTACCGGCTGCGCCGACGATCTGCAAGGCGCCGCCGCCCTGGCGCTGGCGCATCATGCCCGGGAAATCGTTCTGGTTGGTCATTCAACCGGCTGTCAGAAAATCATTTATTCCCTCAGCCGCCCCGGGATGCCGCGCCAGGTGCGGGGGGCGATCCTGCTCTGCCCGATCAGCGATTATGCGGCGATGCAGCACGCCCGGCCGCGGCAGCGCAGTCGCGCGGAACAAATAGCCCAGCAATTCATTCGCCGCGGCCAGGCCCACCGGCTATTGCCGCCGGAAATCTGGCCCGAACCGCTCGATGCCCAGCGTTTTCTCAGTCTATATACGCCCGATAGCGAGGAAGAGGTGTTCCCTTATGCCCAGCCGGGAAAACCGGCGCGCCGGCTGGGCAAAGTGACCCAGCCGCTGCTGATTGTGCTGGCCGGAGCGGACGAATACCGCGATCGCCCGAGTGAAGTCATGGCGGCATGGTTTGATGAGCATGCGCGTGACGGCGAAGCGCGCATCATCACCGGCGCGAAGCATGGATTCCGGGGATATGAGAAACCCTTGCGGATGACGCTGCGGCGCTGGCTGGCGCGGCATTGATTTTGCAATGCCGCAGCGCGGGGCGAGGCAGCCCTGGAAGGAACTCTCGAAATATTCCAGGCGCGTGTGCTACTATGCGACTCGGCCGTCTAGGCCTGTTTTTACTAAAGCGATATAGAGCGAATGATTTCAATCCAGGTGAAACGCCCATGCGCATCAAACAACTTACTGGCCGGGTAGCTCGTGGCCTGCATGATCTAACCGTCTTTGGGCAGAACGTCCCCCGTTTTGCGCAGCGAATCAAGCTGCGGCCGGCTCTGCTTATCTGCGCCGCATTGCCCCTGGCCGCTGGTTGTCTGTGGGCACAATCGCCGGCAAAATCCAGAGTCTCAAGGCCCTGGATGAACCCAGCGCTTTCCCCCAGCCGGCGGGCGGAGCTGGTGTTGCGCCAGATGACGCTGAAGGAAAAACTGGCATTGCTGCATGGTAACGGCATGCCGAGGGTGCCCAACTGGCAGATGCCGCTGACCCACCTGGCCAATGGCGGCGCGGGTTATATTTCCGGGGTGCCGCGGCTGGGCATTCCCCCCATCATCATGGACGATGATGCGTATGGCGTGCGCAACAGCGGCGTCAACGGGCGCTATTCCACGGCCATGCCCTCCGATCTGGCGCTGGCCTCAAGCTGGGATACCCGGCTGGCCTGCGCCTATGGCGAAATCCTGGGCAGCGAACTGCGCGACCAGGGCTATGACATGACTCTGGGCGGCGGAGTGAATTTGACGCGCGATCCGCGCGACGGCAGAACCTTCGAATTTCAGGGTGAAGACCCGCTTTTGGCCGGCACCATGGACGGCCACATGATGAAGTGCGCGCAGGCGCAGCACATTATCGGGGATATTAAGCATTACGCGCTCAACGATCAGGAAACGGGGCGCAACTTTCTCAATGCCACCATTTCAAGGCGCGGCCTGCAGGAAAGCGACCTGCTGGCGTTTCATATCGCCATCCAGATTGCCCACCCCGGCGCGGTGATGTGCTCCTATAACCGCGTCAATGGAATTTTTTCCTGCCAGAATCCCTATTTGCTGCGCGATACGCTGAAAGACGCGTGGGGATTTAAAGGGTTTGTGGTTTCCGACTGGGGCGCCACGCACAGCACGGTGAGGGCGATCAAAGCCGGCCTGGATAATGAGGAGCCGATGGCGCAGTATATGGGCGCAAAGCTGCAACAGGCGGTGCGGGACGGCCGGGTATCCATGGCTTTGATCAATGACAGCGCGCGGCGCATCCTCTATGCCGAGTTTGCTTCCGGCCTGGTGGACCATCCGGTTCACAAAAGCGTGGTGAATGTGATGAAAGGCTTCCATGTGGCGGAAAAAGTCGAGGAGCGGAGCATCGTGCTGCTGAAAAACGATGGCCATATTCTGCCCTTGAACGGCGCGGATCACCGGATCGCCATCATCGGCGGCCATGCTGATATCGGCATGATTTCCGGGGGCGGCTCGGCGCAGGTGGACCCGCCGGGAGGAAACGCCATCGCCCCGCCCGGACATCGCGCCACCTCCTGGCAGGCGCATATCTGGTTTCCCACTTCGCCGCTGCGCGCGCTGCGGCGCGCCCTGCCGGGCCGGGACATTCAATATAATTCCGGACACAATCTGAAGGCGGCCGCGGCTCTGGCCCGCGGCGCAAACGTGGCGATTGTGTTTGCCCACCAATGGGAATCGGAAGGCATGGACCTGAAAAATCTGATGCTGCCAGGCAGGCAAAATCAGCTTATCGAACGGGTCGCCGCGGCCAATCCCCACACCATTGTTGTGCTGGAAAGCGGCACGGCGGTGACGATGCCGTGGATCCATCAGGTGCGGGGCATTGTGGAGGCTTGGTATGCGGGCAGCAGCGGACATAAAGCCCTGGCAAAGGTGCTGACCGGCAGAGTCAACCCTTCAGGCAAGCTGGCCATGACCTTCCCCATGAGTTCCAGCGAACTGCCGCGTCCGGAAATTCCCCCACTGCCCAGGATCAACTGGCGGAAATACCGGGGAAATAGAAAAGCCATGATGAAAGCCATGATGCAATACACGGTTCATTATCAGGAAGGCGCGAAGGTGGGTTACAAGTGGTATCAGGCCGAACACAAACCAGTGCTGTTTCCCTTCGGGTTTGGCCTGTCCTATACAACCTATGCGTATTCCGGCTTAAGACTGAGCCGCAATGGCAAGACAGCGGCCGCGACTTTTACCGTGAAAAACACCGGCCGGCGCGCCGGCGCGGAAATTGCGGAAGTGTATGCGGCCCTGCCCGCCGCGGCGCATGAACATTATCGCCGGCTGGTGGGCTGGGCGCGCGTGCGGCTGCGTCCAGGGGAAGCTAAAACGGTGACCGTGCAACTGCCCAAAATGATGCTTTCGATTTATAGCGTGAAGCAGCGTGGCTGGAAGCTGTTGCCGGGCACTTACCGTGTCTTCGCGGGACCCTCATCGGCCAATACGCCGCTGCGGGCGGCGATGCAATTGCGGTAATCGTCTCGCCGGTATTAGCCGGAATATGATAACTTGTGGCTAGTTCAGGGCAAGCCTGCATGGCCAGCTTTTTTATCACGTCCGCGCCGGTGGTCATACCGGCCGCGGCATGGTGGGCGTATGCCGCATTTGCTGCGGTATTTTCCGTCGGCGTGCCGGTGCTGGTGGCGCGGGGCGAGTGGCGGAAAGCGCGCGGCATGGATAAGCTGGTGCTGCTGGGGCCGTTATTTTACATCGCGCCAGTCGCCTTATTTTCCACCGAGCATTTTATTTCCGCCCGAGCCATCGCAGCCCTGATTCCCGGCTGGATTCCGGACCACCTGTTCTGGGTCTATTTTGTCGGGGTCTGCTTTGTGGCGGCGGCGCTGAGCCTGGCGGCGAAAATCCAGATGCGGCTGGCGGCGGCGCTGCTGGCGCTGACGTTTTTTCTTTTTGTCGCGCTGATGGATTTGCCGGGCTGGCTGCACGACCCGCGGAACCGCATCAATTTTTCTCTCATGCTGCGGGAACTGGCTTTTGGAGCGGGGCCCCTGGCCCTGGCGGCCGGCCTTTCCTACGACTGGCGTCCGGTGCTGGCGCGCCGCGCGGCGCAGGTGGCGCGATGCCTGCTGGCGGGGGTGGTGCTGTTTTACAGCTTCGAGCAGTTTTACTACGCCCGGCACGTGCCGGGCGTGCCGCTGGGGCGGCTCACCCCTGCCTGGATTTTCGGGCATTTATACGGGTCCTATTTTGCGGCCCTGGTTTACGCCGTCACCGGTGCGCTCTTGCTTTTCAACCGGGCCACGCGTACGGCGGCAACCTGGCTGGGGGTTGCGATATTGATCATCGAACTGGCGATTTATGTGCCCATCGGGGTGGTATATCGCGCCAGTATCGCGCAAGGGCTGAACTATTGGGCCGATACGCTGATGTTTGCCGGGACGGTATTGCTGCTGGCCGGGGCCATGCCGGTGCCGGCAAAATCAGCATCCGGTACAGAGGTTCCTTAGGTTTCCCGCGCGTTTCTCCGCGACTAACTTCACACGCTCACGCCGTTCTGGCATCAATGCAGCAAGCCTGTCATGAACGGCCCGCAAAATGTGAGGGGGCGCAATGTCTGGACGTCCGGCTTCAAACGGGGGCGCAGGCGCGTATTCCAGGCCAAGCTGAACCTCCTGCGCTGCTCCTTCGCCAGCAATCTCAGCGATCAGGGTCAGCGCAAAGTCAATTCCCGCGGTTACGCCCCCTCCTGTCAGCAAATTGCCATCCCTGACTACGCGAGCTGGGTCGGGAATCACGCCAAAAACCGCCAGGAGATCTCTCCATGCCCAGTGACAGGCTGCATGCCGGCCTGTAATGAGTCCGGCCGCTGCCAAAATCAGTGATCCAGTACAAACGGATGTAAGATACCTTGCTGTTCTCCCGAGTCGCTGGATCTGCTCGAAAAATTTGTCATCTTCGATGGCCGCTATCATTCCTGCTCCGCCGGGCACACAGAGCACATCGCAGGCAGCGATCTTCTCCAGGGGTTCGAGACCGCAGAAACGCAGGCCATCGGCTTCGACAGGTTCGCCATTCATTGAGGCAACGAGCACCCTGGTGTTCGGAACCCGCACCAGAAATTGATGCGGTGCTGTGAAATCAAGATGGGTTACACCCTGGTAAATTGGCATCACGATGATGAGGTCGGCTTGCATGATGAATTCCTCTGATCTGCGTTCAACAAGAATAATGTTCGATGATTTCCAGGGGCCGCTCTACATGATCTGCAAAACGGGTCCATGAGTATCGAAGATCTGACTGACCGCGTTTGACTGCGTGCGGCAGGAAGCCGAGTGGATTCACTCTCGGCATTATAGGCACACACCGGTCCTGGACGATTAAACAAGAGGCAGCGGCCCCGCACGAGGAATTTGCGAACTATACCCATAATGGGTATAATAAAAAACAGAGTGGCCCCAGATGCTACAGGCGCGGGTTGGTTCCAATTCGTTGAAGCGCCTGCGTTTACACGATTCCGCGAGAATTACCTCGACGATGATGATTATGCCGAATTACAGCAATACATGGCGAGGAATCCTGAAGCCGGGGACATAATGCCCGGCGCGGGAGGCATTCGGAAGCACTGTACATGCGGCTTATCCCATGCAATTGGGGACATAATGCCCGGCGCGGGAGGCATTCGGAAGCACTGTACATGCGGCTTATCCCATGCAATTGGGGACATAATGCCCGGCGCGGGAGGCATTCGGAAGCTACGGTGGAGAGATCAGCGCCGCGGCAAAGGCAGGCGCGGCGGGTTGCGGATTATTTATTACTGCTTTCTGTCGGAACAGGAAATGTGGCTGCTGGCTCTTTATGACAAAAATGAAGCTGTTGATCTGACGAAAAAGGAACGAGATCAATTGCGGCGGGCACTGGAAACGGAACGCGCCACACGAAAGCCCAGGATTGGAAAATGAACAAGCGGAATACAGTAAAACGGAATCTGTTCGCGGAACTCATGGAAGGCATGGATGCGATGAAAGCTCGGCGTGAAGGCAAAGTCACGCTTCGCACGCATAACGTGGCCGCACCCGAGATCAAGGTGTCACCGGGCGCGGAATTTTTTGTTGCCGCTCGCGAGAAGTTCAATGTCTCTCGCGCCGTGTGGGCCAACATGCTGCGAGTCAGCTCGCGCACGGTTGAGAAATGGGAGCAAGGCGGGCAGGTCAGTCCCATCGCGGCTACTTTCGTTGAGCTCGTCACGCAATATCCAGACACAATTGAACGTTTGCAAACCCTGCCAAGGCACATACACCGTTCCGGCAAAACCAGACGGCCGTTAGAGCGCCGCAGCAAAACAAAGAACCGGATGGCGCGATCTGCAAACTGAGAATTGTGGGTTCGGCAATGGAGAACAAACGAGCGCGTTTTTCCACCAATCGCGGGACCGGCAAGCGCTCAGTACAATAGAATCAATCGGTTCAATGCGCCTGTAGCTCAGAAGGATAGAGCAGCGGTTTCCTAAACCGTAGGTCGCAGGTTCGATTCCTGCCAGGCGCACCAAAGCATCCTTATTTTTCAATGGCTTGCGATTTGGCTTGGTTCGGGGTCAATGCATTTTGTTTGCACGTCTACAGAGGCGTGGATTTTGTCAGATGCGCTTCGGATGCAAGCTTCAAGTGGGATAGTCCCTGCGCGAGGGAGTTCCTGAGCATTCGTCGCATGCTCAATGCGAAGATGCGCGCGGGCAGCCCGGCGAAGGACTCTTCAGTTTGAACTCGCACCCCACCTGCCTCAGGGCGAAATGACCAGGTGTGAACTGCTTTGATTCCGAACGTGCGGCCTGTCCAAACAATTCGAGTTCGCGGGGACACTTCCTGAAGGGTCGAGGTAATGTTCACTCCGGCCTTCCAGCGGAACACCATGCCAGCCGCGAGCGGCCCGCTCACCCGCATCTTTGTGACGGTCTTGTTCCAATGGGGCCAATTTTCAAAATCGGTCAGAATTTCCCAGACGACCTCCACCGGCGCGGCGATATGGATCTCGGCAGACTCCCGGACAGGCGCATTTTGATCGGCGTTTAGTTCAGTCATACAACGTAGGTCGTAGGTTCGGTTCCTGCCAGGCGCACCAATAGCTTCCAAAACCGAATCACGGCTTCAGGATCAGGATCACCGAGCCGTAGCCGGCGAGCGCGATGCTCATGACGCTCTGCGGCGTGACCGCAACCGGCTGCGGCTGCGAGGCGGTGCTGGTGGCGGCATCGAAGGTCAGCTCCTGGGCCGAGCTGATGCTGCCCAGGGCGGAAAGGTCCAGCAGCACGGTGCGGGGCGCGCCGGCGCCGTTGTCATCGGTGGCGGAGGCGACGGCATGATTGGCCACCAGCACTGTGATCGAGCCATCGGGCCGCTGGGCCGCCAGCAGTTCGACATCCGAAGTTTGCGTGCTGACAATCGGCAACTGATCAGCGGTGGGCGGAAAATAGGCGCCCAGCGCCTGATCCACCCAATAACTTAAATACGGCGCGCCGGTGCTACTGTTGACCTCGCCAAATTGCGCGTCGGCATCGAAATCCCAGTGATACAGCATGGTGACGTCGGCGCCGGAGTTGACGAACTGGGAAAACTCGTAGGGCCGCCAGGCGGCGAAAAAGGCATCCGTGCCGCGGGGATCGGTGACGAACGCATTGGGCGGATTGCAGGCGCTGATGCCGTTGTTGCTGTAATCGGCGTTGACATTATTTTCCGTGACCCAGATGGGCAGGCTGGCCAGCGCGGGGTTGGTCTGCATCTCCTGCCGGATATATTGCAGATGCGCCACAAACGTCTGCGGAATGGCGTTCATCAGCGTCTGGTCGGTGTCTTTCTGATTGCAGGTCGCATAATAATGCGTGGCCACGGCATTGACCTGGGCGGTGACGCCGGCAACAAACGTGGGCAGAAAGCTCTGGGGCTGATTGCCGAAATCTGATAGCTCAATCGCCACAAATTTTATATTGGGATCGGCCTTGAGCATGGCCGGCACCACGGTGTTATATAGCTGCGTGTATTGGCTGGCGGTCAGATGATTGATATTCGGCTCGTTGAAAATGCCCCACCAGGTGATGGGATAGGGGCTGGGTGATTTGTGCAGCACGCCCTGGGAATCGGTAAACCCGCCCGTGTTGTAGTATTCGACCAGTTGCACGCAATATTGCGCGAACTGCTGAAACGTCTGATCGAGCAAATTCCCGTTGGCATCGTACATGAATGTCGGCGACACGGCGATCTGGAACTCCGGGCTGTGATCGCCGGTGGCAAGCACGGGCTGCACGATGGCGTCGAGCTCGGAAAAATTCCACACTCCGGGCGCGGTTTCGGGCACCGCCCCGTCCACGGCCTGAAT
>JAJZKY010000078.1 GCA_021803885.1 Planctomycetota bacterium | reverse complement strand
TGTGGTGTTATGGGTTAGAGCACGGGCCTGAGTATGATAAAGGAGAATATAATGCCGGCCTTCCCATTGACCGGTAACATAATGGGAATCGTGCAGCAGGCTCTTACCGTTGGTGTTATCGATGGGGTACCAGCGGGTACCCGGCGGCGTAAAGCCGCTGTGCGGCCCCTTCAGGGATAACTGGGCCAGGGCCTTGGGGACCGCAGGGTTTTGGGGGCTGACGGTAATCCGAAAATCAAGCACGCCGGCTCCGCGCAACAGGCGTTCGAGTTCCGCGGGATTTTCCAGGCCGCCGCTGTGTTTACGCCGGGCGGCATACGCCAGGACCAGCTTTTTAAGCAAAGCGGCGCGGCCGGGATGGTCGGCGATGGCTTTTTGCAGGGCTTTTTCGGCACTGGCATTGTTGGTCTGGTAGGTGGCGGAGAGCAAATGGGCCAGATGCTGCAGGTCGATGTTGGAATGCAGCACCGCCGCCAGGTATTTCTGGTACGTTTCGGATGCCTTCAGGCGCTGGGCGATCAGCGCCGGTGGAATGGCCAGCGGATTGTTAGCGTACTTCGCCTGGGCCTTGTTGGCGGCCATGAGATCATCATACGCAACAGCTAATTGGTGCAGCAGGAGCAATCGCTGGTGATTTTTACCAGCCAGGGCAAGCATTTCCAAGGCCCTTTTTTGTGGTGAAGCACGCAAAGCCGCCGCCACCTGGGAAGGCTGAATGTTATCGCGCATCAAAGCATCCACCAGCTTCTGGTAGCGGGTCTGGGCGAGGCGCGACTTATCACTGGCCAAGGGCATTTGAATTTCAATACGGTCGCCGCTGAGGACTCGCCACACCAGATTACGCACGTTTTTAGGGTCTACGCGCCGGCGCAGCGTGGTGATTACCTGGCGGGCGAGCTGGTTAGGATCGCCATGATAGCCTTTGGGGATATTAAGCTGGTAGATGAGTACGGTGCCGCCGGAAAGATCGATCCCACCCTTGAGGCCATAGGAAAAAATGCCAAACAGGGCGAGTGCAACGGCCGCAATAATAATGGTAAATCTGGTAAGAAGATTGCTTTTCATATTCGTTCCATGATGGCCATCGGTTCAGCCGGCCGCCGTTGATTCCAGTTGTGAATCTTTTGTTTTTACGGTTCCCGCCGCCCGGGGTGTTGCCTTGTGGAGGTTCATACTGTTCCGGAGGCACCGGAAAATTCGCCGGGGCTGCGGTTAAGCCTTCTTATCTTCCGGGGAATCATCCTCCGCCAGTACGCGGGAGATGGCGCTTTTCAGATAATGGGCTTTCACATTGGCGGATTCGTCCACCTTCAGCACCACCACATCATCGCGAACATCCACAACAGAGCCGACCAGGCCGCCAATGGTGACCACGCGGCTGCCCTTTTTCATGGTGGCCAGCATCTGCTTGCGTTTTTTTTCTTCCTTGCGTGGGCCGCGAATCAGCATGATGACCAGTATCGCCGCCGCACCAAGCATCAAAAATGTAAACCAACTGTTATTGGCCGGGGCCGGGGCTGGTTGCGTGGTCGGGGTCTTCATCGTTTTGGCTGCGGTGTTGGCGGTTACGATGGCCTTGACCCCGCTGCTGACGGCCGCGGTTTTACCGGAAGGTGTGGCGGGCGTCGCCGGAGCAACGACCGCCGTGTTGGTACCGCCGGCGTTTTTTGCCACCGGCGGGGAGCCTGCCGGTTTAACCACCGCGGTTACCTGGGCTTGCGCTGGGGTATTAAACCAATGGGGCGTTGCCGCTGGAATGATCAGACCGGCAACCGCCGCCGCCATAAACATTTGTTTCACTGATGTTACACGCAACATGATTCCACCTATAGCAAATTCCGCAACATTCTTGAGCCAATCGCCGGGCTGCGGCAGGCAGCCCATCGGCGTTTGGCCCGCCGCCCATCGACATTCTGTTGACCTGGGTCTGGTGTGCCCGTTATGGCTCAGCGTCCGGAGCATCAGAATCCCATGCCTTCAGGCCGGACAAAGCATTGTCCCGGATGGCAAGGCGAATGTCCAGCATCCACCGCTGGAAAAAATGGACGTTATGGAGCGATACCAAAGTAGGCCCCAGCATTTCGCCCACGGAAAACAGATGCCGAAGGTAGCCGCGGGAAAAATTTTGGCAGCAATAGCCATCACATTCCGCTTCAATCGGCCTGGTATCACGGATGTACCGGGCGTTTCTAAGCCGCAGCGGCCCGGTACGGGTAAAGGCCAGAGCATTGCGGCCATTGCGGGTGGGCAGGACGCAGTCAAACATATCCACGCCCTGTTTGACGGCTTCTAAAATATCACGCGGGTAACCAACACCCATCAAATATCGCGGCCGATCATAGGGTAAAAAGGGCACGGTATGTCCAATGGCCTGCACCATGCGGGCATGGCCTTCGCCGACCGCCAGGCCGCCGATGGCATAACCGTCAAAATTCAGGTTCGCCAATTCCTGGGCACAGTGTTGGCGGGCCTGCGGGTCCGTACCGCCCTGCACAATGCCAAATAGGGATTGTCGCTGCGACACATCCAGATCATCATGAACCTGCTTGCTGACTTTGGCCCACGCCAGCGTGCGGGCCATGGCATCGGCCAAACGCTCGGGCGGGCAATTGGCCGGCGGACAATCGTCAAAAGCCATGGCAATATCCGCTCCCAGCAGATGCTGAACGCGCATGGATTCCACCGGCCCTAAATGCACCATGGTTCCATCAATATGGGATCGAAAATTTACCCCCGTATCATCAAAGCTGCGCAGTTCTGCGAGCGAAAAAACCTGAAATCCACCGGAATCGGTCAGCATGGGACGATGCCATCCGCTGAATTTCTGCAAGCCACCGAGGGCTGCAACTGTTTCCGCCCCCGGCCGCAGCATCAGGTGATAAGTGTTGCCCAGCAGAATTTCACATCCTGCGGCATCCAGCATCAGCGGGGTAAGCCCCTTGACACTGCCGCGCGTACCCACAGCCATGAAAGCAGGAGTTTCAAAGCTGCCATGGGGCGTGGAAACCCGACCGATGCGCGCCTGGCAACCGGAATCCTGATGCAAAATTTCAAACCTTTGCGACATAGGTAAGCTGTTATAAAAGCGAAACGGGCGATGGTCCAGTGCCGATAGCCATCGGCAGCATCAAGCTTCGGTCATGAGGGGCGCTGATGAACCTTGAGCCGGGCAAGACCGAAGCCTGATCTTGATCTTGGGCAGCGCAACCGATAATCCTAACCATTTGTTAATATTCAACCTTGCCAGACGCCAGGACTTCTGCGATAACGCCACAATGAAGCAACTGAAATCTGGTGCAAGTGGCGATGATAACTTACGACGGCGGCTCAAAGTTGCGGGCCTGCTGGTAGTGTTGCTGGCGAGCCTGGTGCTGGCGGTGCAGGCCTATACCAAGGTGGCCCGCCAGATGCACCAGAACGTGCATATCGACGCCTTCGATTCTTACATGAAAACGGTGCCGGCGTTTATCTATGCGCACAAGGCTTATACCAGCGACCGGTTTCCTCTGCCGCCGCTGGCGCTGTTATTTGTGGCTCCTTATACCCTGCTGGCACGTCCGATGGCCCAGGCGGCGTGGGTTCTCACCAAGCCTTTTATGTTCGTGTCCATCTTTCTGCTTATGATTGCCATGGTGAGGCGGGTGGGGGTCAAGCTGGAAACCTTGGCGGTGCTGCTGGTGGCTGCGGGCTGGTTTTTTCCAGTGATCGGCGACGTGCAGGAAGGCCAGATGAATCTGCTGATGCTGCTGCCGCTGGTAACCGGGCTGTGGCTGGCGCAAGGTGAAACCCACCGGCACCAATGGGCTGCGGGGCTGATGGTGGCACTGGCGATATGTATTAAAGTAACGCCATTGGCATTTCTGGCTTATTTTATTTTTCGTCGGCGTTGGCGCATTGTGCTGGGCATTCTGGCCGGCATTGGTCTATGGTTATTTCTGCTGCCGGCGCTGTTTTTTTCCTGGCATCAGAATATCGTCTGGCTGCGCCAGTGGACCTCCATCATGATATTGCCTTATGTGACGGGGGGTGTAATCAAATTTGCCAACGGGGAATCGATGCCAGAATTAATGAAACGGCTTTTGGAACATGTGCCGGCCTGGCAGGAAATGTTGCATGGACATAAGGTTTATCATTATGTCAATATTTTCAATTGGCCGCCGAAGGTGGTAATCTGGCTCTGGCGAGGACTGCTGGCGGCAATTGCGGTAGCGGGGATGATTTGGGCGCGTCAACCCCTGAAAACCCTGCAATGCCGCCGGTATCTGATGGAAATCGGATGTATCGGCATGTTTATGCTCTGGGCGTCGGAACGCACCTGGGTACCGCATTATGTAACGCTTATCCTGGCACTAATGGCCACCGCCATGATTGCCAGTGACGCGATTGCACCGGAAAAAATGCGGCGTCGGGCGTGGATGGCACTCATTGGAGTTGCAGCCCTTATGCCATGGACTTCGGATTTGGCCAAAATGTTTGGTCGCGACGGCCGGCATTATTTCGATTCCATGGACGTGGTGTTATGGGCTTCTTTGCTGCTGGCGGCGGTGCTGATAAGGAGTCGCTATCCGGCTTTGACTCTAGCCCCGCAGATGCCGCAGGCATCGCCAACGGAGGTGTCGTCCGACCGCCGCTGTTACGCGATGCGGTTTGCCGGCAGGGTGGTTCCAGCGCGGTGGCGGCGTACCGAGCCTGTGACCGAGGATTGATTTCTATTTCGCCAGCGGTGCGCAGGTGATGGCACCAGGGGCTGGGCCACGGGACTCCTGGCGATAGCGGAAAGAGCGTGGTACACGGCATCAATAGTTTCAGGCAGGGTGCTGGTACCGGCGGTAAGACCTACGACTTGTACACCTGCAAACCATTGTGGCTGGAGTTCCGCGGCACATTGAACGTGCCAGGCGGGAATGCCGCGCTGGCGGCAGCGGTCCACCAGGCGACGGGTGTTATTGGAATTCTGGCCACCGACCACGACCATAGCCTGCACTTGATTGAGCAACTCTTCCAGCGCGGTCTGGCGGTCTTTGGTGGGCTGGCATACCGTGTCGATGAATTGAATGTGGGCCTGGGGGTTGAGCTTGGCCACTTTGGCTCGAACCGCGGCAGCCACAGTGGATGGAGTGGTGGTTTGGCAGAGAATACCCAGCCTGGTAAAGGGATAGGTTTGAACGGTAGCGGGACTTTCCACAATGGTAAACGAGTTAAGATCTTCCACAATGCCGTTGACTTCCACATGGCCGGGGGTGCCGATGACGATCACGTGGCAGCCCTTCTCCTGCAGACGTTGGGCGGCGGCGTGGGCCTTTTTGACCAGCGGACAGGTGGTGTCAACAAGCTCTTTGCCCGCGGCCAGCAGGGCGCTGCGCATTTTATCACTGATACCATGGGCTGTTACCAATACGTGAGTGGAATCGGGCAGTTTATCACGCGAACGCTCATCCACCATGCCAAAGCCGCGTGCGGCCAGCCGCCGGTTGACCACCGGGTTATGCACCAATTGTCCAAATATCGTTACCTGTACAGGATTGGAGATGGTATGAGTTTTGGCCAGGGCATCACGTACGCCAAAACACATGCCCATGTCCTGCGCTTTAAGAATTTGCATGAATCACTCCTTGTGCAGCGGTTGTCATATAACAGGCGTACTTTGCAACGCAAAGTAACAGGGCAAAAAAATTATGCCGTTCGCGGACGCAGCGTCGCCCCGGATTCCGACTGCCGGGTAAGCTGGGACGCATCGGCCACCACGCGCTCCAGGCGGGTTACGTATTCGAGAAATCGGCGGCGGCCATGCTCGGTAAGCCGGGCAAGAGTCTGCGGCCGCTTATTCCGTGTGCCTTTCCACATTTGCACCAGGTCCGCTTCCTGCAAAATGGCCAGGTGGCGGCTTAAGTTGCCATCTGTAAGCGAGCAAAGCTCTTTTAATTCATTAAACAGCAGGCCTTCGGAATATCCTGCCAGCGAAGCAATAATGCTCAGGCGGGCTTTTTCGTGAATGATGCGATCGAGTCCGTCGTAGGCGTAGCGGCCGGCGGTCTTTTCCAGGTCAGACGGGTTCATGTTTTCGCTCCAGAGTGTAATAAAGTATGGCCGCGGTGGCGAGTTGGCCGAAGCCGAATACCACTCCCATGATCCAGGGGTTGAACATCAGCGCACCGTGAAAACTTACCATGCAGAATATGCCCGCCAGCAAATAATAGCTGCCGCTATAAATGGTGGCTCGAGGTAAGATCCGGCTGGAAGCGAGAATGCCCAGCGAAAACAGAATCATCCACAAGGGCGGCAATATCCACACCACCACGGCCGCAAAGTGGAAGACCAGATAAGTCAACGCCGCACCCGCGATCAGGCTGGGCAGAAAACTTTCCACCGCCAGCAATGTGAGGCGCGTTTGCACATCGGAATTGAGCTTGCGGCAACGCAAGATCATCTCCAGGGCGATGATCATCAAACTTACCGTGGCGGCGGCAATCCACAGCAGCAGGTAAAGGCCGACGTGTCGGGCGGGATGGGCCAGCAATTGCGATTGAATGATGGCCGTACACACGGCGATGGCAGCGGAAAACAGGGCGGTGGCACTGCGATAACCGCGAAACACCTGGCTGGCCGCCATCTGGGCGTGAATTTCGGAAATCTGCGATATTGCGTCGCGCAATTCCACGGTGACACCGGATAAAAGCCAACTGTTCATACGACCGCTATCGGCTGGCGGTTCTTAATTACTTTACACTATAAAGTTAAAAATGCAAGCGGCCGCAAAACTTCTTCACAAGCTTTTGGGGTTGGCCCACGGCAACAGGCCGGTGATGAGATATCCGGCCGCGACATGTTGTGGACAGGTCAATTCCCCGGCTCCAGCAAGACTATTTAGACTCTCTGGCCGGGCCAGATGTGGCCAGACGCTTTTTCTGCAAAGCATCGGCCCGCAAGATCGCCAGTAAGTGTTCCAGCAATGGTGTGCGAAACCTGCGGCGAAGGTACACCAGCCCGATTGTTCGCTGCGGATGATCTCCACTAAGGCGACGGTAGCGACACCCGGACGCGGCATCCGTGGTGCAGGCCATCTGTGGAATAAGGGAAAGGCCCAGGCCCATGGCCACCATCTTCTGCACGGTTAACAGTTGGGAACTGCGGCAGCGGACCACGGGCACACACGAGCGGTCGCGGCAAAATTGCACGATCTGAGCACCCAGGCAATGGACCGGATCCAGGAGTACAAAGGGATGGCCGGTTAAATCAGTCAGCTTTACGCTTCGCTGCCTGGCCAGAGGATGCTCGTATGCTGTGGCCAGCAGCAACGATTCTGTGAAAAGAGGCACAGCTTCCAGCATAGGTTCGTTGATGGGCAGTGCAACAATGGCCGCATCCAACTCGCCGGCCAGGCAGGCTTCCACCAGCACCGGGGTAAGATTCTCCACCACTGATACCGTAGCCTGCGGCCGGCTGTGCAGGAACCTGGCTAATATCTGAGGTAGAAGATATGGGGCTATGGTGGAGATTGCTCCGATGGAAAGCTGTCCATGCAAGGCGTCATCCAAGGATACCATGCGTCTGGCGTCTTCCACGGCCGCCAGAATGGCCTGCGCCTGCGGGAGAAATCTCTGGCCGGCCGGGGTCAGCAGGATTTTTCGCCGAGTCCGGTCCAGAAGAGGTTGCCCCAGTTCTTTTTCCAGTTTGATGATTTGCTGGCTTAAAGAGGGCTGGGCCACCCGGCAAGCCTGAGCGGCGCGAGTAAAGTTGCGCCGTCTGGATACTTCCACAAAATACCGAAGCTGATGTAATTCCATAGTTAAATCCTATGAAAAGTATAGACATGATATATTTTACTTCTTATGTTCCGGTTCTTACACTGGCCATTGTCGGGTTTGCTGGTGGCCTGGTGCCGGCGATATGTGGCCGTCGGCGATGGTGCCGGTAAATCTGTTGGCAAGGAGTTTTACCATGTCTGATTCTACCAAGCCTGAAATAACAGGTATTCCTGTGGATGGTTGCCCGGTTACCGGTCATCAGAAGGCACCTGCCACCGGCACCGATGGTTCACAGCCGGGGCAGGAGGCTGCTGCGCATCAGCACGGATCCCATGAGGCCAAATGCCCTTTTCGGGCAGCCACCGCCGGTGCCAGATCCAATACTGACTGGTGGCCCCAAGCGTTGAATCTCAAGCCGCTGTGTCAGCACTCATCTTTATCCAACCCCATGGGAGAAAACTTCGTCTACGCCCGGGAATTTAACAGTTTGGACCTTGCCGCAGTGCAAAAGGATCTTTTGCAGTTGATGACGGATTCACAGGACTGGTGGCCGGCGGACTTTGGCCATTACGGGCCGCTGTTTATCCGAATGGCATGGCACGCTGCTGGTACGTATCGTATCGGTGACGGGCGCGGAGGTGCCGGCACCGGGCAGCAGCGTTTTGCACCGCTCAACAGTTGGCCGGACAATGTAAATCTGGACAAAGCCCGCCGATTGCTCTGGCCGGTGAAGAAAAAATATGGCCGCAGGATTTCCTGGGCGGATCTGATGATTCTGGCTGGTAACGTGGCCCTAGAATCCATGGGGTTTAAGACCTTCGGGTTCGGTGGCGGGCGCGAGGATGCGTGGGAACCGGACGAATCTGTCTATTGGGGGCCGGAAGGCCAATGGCTGGCCGATGAGCGCTATCGTGGTGACCGCGAATTAGCCGATCCACTCGCCGCCGTCCAGATGGGGTTGATCTATGTGAATCCTGAAGGCCCCAACGGCAACCCGGACCCCATAGCGGCGGCCCGGGACATACGCGAAACCTTTGCCCGCATGGCCATGAATGATGAAGAAACCGTCGCCCTGATCGCCGGTGGCCACACGTTTGGCAAAACGCATGGTGCCGGGCCGGTGTCGCACGTGGGGCCGGAACCTGAGGCGGCCGGCATTGAAGAGCAGGGCCTGGGCTGGAAAAGCAGCTTTGGCACTGGCAAAGGCGGCGATACCATCGGCGGTGGCCCCGAAGTTACCTGGACCAGAACGCCTACGAAATGGAGCAACAATTTCTTTGAGAACCTCTTTGGCTATGAATGGGAACTCACCCGCAGCCCGGCTGGTGCACAGCAATGGACGGCCAAAAATGGTGCCGGGGCCGGGACTATTCCCGATGCCCATGACCGGTCCCGGCGGCACGCACCGACCATGCTGACCACGGATCTTTCTCTGCGGTTTGACCCCGTTTATAACCGAATATCCCGGCGGTTTTACGAACATCCGGAAGAGTTCGCCGATGCGTTTGCCCGGGCATGGTTCAAACTCACACACCGCGACATGGGTCCGCGATCGCGCTATCTGGGGCCACTGGTGCCCAGGGAAGAATTAATCTGGCAGGACCCGATTCCCGCAGTGAACCACCCCTTGATCAATGAGCAGGATATCGCCGTGCTCAAGGGTAAAATTCTTGCCTCCGGCCTGTCAATTGCGCAATTAGTTACTACCGCATGGGCATCCGCCTCTACCTTCCGCGGTTCGGACAAGCGCGGCGGTGCCAACGGTGGCCGGATACGTCTGGCTCCGCAGAAAGATTGGGCGGTCAATCAACCCGGGCAGTTGGCACCCGTGCTGCAAGTCATCGAAGGCATCGGTCGCAACTTTAACCAGAGCCAGCCGGGCGGCAAAAAGGTGTCCATGGCCGATCTGATTGTGCTGGGCGGGTGCGCCGCCATTGAGCTGGCGGCCAAAAAGGCTGGTCACAAAGTGGTTGTCCCGTTTGCCCCGGGCCGGACCGATGCCGCGCAGGAACAAACGGATGTTGCTTCATTTGCCGTACTGGAACCACGAGCGGATGGTTTCCGCAATTATGCCAGGGATCACTATGGCGCAGTAGCCGAGGTCATGCTGGTGGATAAGGCCCAGCTATTAACGCTTACGCCACCGGAAATGACGGTTCTCATCGGCGGGCTGCGTGTGCTGGGTGCCAACGCCGGTGCAACACCGCATGGGGTTTTTACAACGCGGCCAGAAATGTTGACCAACGATTTTTTTGTAAACCTGCTGAGTATGGATACGCAATGGCAACCATTAACCGAAGCTGCGGATCTATTTGCAGGACAGGACCGCAAGACCGGCAAACGCCGATGGACTGCAACGCGGGTAGATCTTATTTTTGGTTCAAATGCTCAACTGCGGGCCGTGGCCGAGGTGTATGCCGGTGCCGACGCTCCAGAAAAGTTTGTTCACGACTTTGTCCTGGCCTGGAACAAAGTCATGAATCTGGACCGTTTCGATCTGGTGTAAAGGGCGCGGCTTTTATTCCAACCGCGGCCCAAACAATCGCCGGGCGTTGGTGGTGGTGGATTGGGCCAGTGCTTCCACGCTTACACCCCGCTCCGCCGCTACCCGCGCCGCCACATGGACCACAAAGGCGGGTTCGTTGATTTTGATTTTCCGGACTGGTTCGGGACTTAAATAGGGGCAATCTGTTTCCACCAGCAGCCGATCTTCGGGGACCATCCGGGCCACGGCCCGGACTTCCGGGGCGTTTTTATACGTAACAATACCGGTGATACCCACATAAGCACCCCGTTCAAGCCAACAGGCAGCTTCCTCGGCGGTGCCGGTAAAACAGTGCACCACGTGGGGAATATCTGCATAATCGGCCATGATGCTAAGGGCGTCGGCGTGGGCATCGCGTACGTGTAAAATGGCCGGCAGCTTCAATTGCCGGGCCAGATCCAACTGCTGGATGAATACCGGGCGCTGCAAAGCAGCATTGGCGGATGGGCCATGATAATCCAGCCCGCATTCGCCCACCGCCAGCAGCCGTGGCTGACTGGCAAAAAGCGCCCACATAGCCGCGATGAAATCCGGGGCTGTCTCTCCCGCCAGATGAGGATGCACGGCAACCGCCCCGAAAACCTCAGGGTAACTCTCGATCGCCTTGAGTACCCGCTGGTGATCTTCCGGCCCGGTGCCGATCGTGATCATGCGCTGGACACCGGCGGCGATGGCCCGCTGTACCACCGCGGCCTGGTCCGGCAGAATGGCCTGATCGGTCAGATGGCAGTGCGTGTCAATGAGCATGTTGGAAACTTATACATCCAGATTCTTTACTTCCAAGGCGTGGAGTTCGATGAAAGCCCGGCGACGTTCCACGTTTTCCCCCATCAGCGTACTGAACATGGCTTCAGCATTGCTGGCACCTTCCATGGTTACACGCAGCAGCGTGCGGCGGCTGGGGTCCATGGTGGTAATCCAGAGTTCTTCAGCGTTCATTTCGCCCAGACCTTTGAAGCGTTTGATTTCGATACCTTGCTGGCGATCTTGCGGGCCGATGCTTTGCAGAAAAAGCGT